>NZ_AP025696.1:1497500-1769550 GCF_027943725.1 Nitrosophilus kaiyonis
TTGTTGCTACAGGAAGAGTTCCTAATATTGATGTAATAAAAACAGATCTTATTAAAACGTCAAAAGGAGTTGTTACAGATGATTTTTTTGAAACAAGTTTGAAAAATCATTTTGCAATAGGAGATTGTAATGCTAAACTAATGCTTGCTCATGCTGCAAGAGCACAAGTTTTAAATGTTGTTGAAAATATAACAGGAAATAAAAAAATATTAAATTTAATGAATATTCCAAAATTTATCTATACCCTGCCCCTACAATATGCTGCTGTGGGATTAACTAAGACATATCTTGATAAAAATAGTATACATTATAAAGAGTCACTTTTTCCACTAAAAGCTCTTGCTATTTCACATCTATTAGATACAACTGAAGGAGTTGTTATTCTTTATGCAGATGAAAATGATTTTATAATTGGAGCTGAACTTTTTATGCCAAATGCTCAAGAGTTGATAGGAATTATTTCAACAGCCCTAAATGCAGAGCTTGATAAAAACAGCTTTTTAGAAACTGTTTTTGCTCATCCAACATTTAGTGAGAGTATTGATAGAGTAGTTAGAAGATTATAAGGAAAAATTATGCATATAGGAATCATCGGAGCTGGAAATGTAGGAGTTGGAATCGCTGATGCATTAACATATCTTGGAATAGGTAAAAAAATTACACTATTTAATAGACATATAGATAAAGCATTAGGCGAAATATGGGATTTAAGCGATTGTATTCCACTATTGGAAAATAATATAGAATTTCATGCTACAGATGATTTAAAAGATTTAAAAGATTGTAATATTATAGCTATAACTGCAGGAATAAAACAAAAGCCTGGACAAAGCAGAATGGATCTTTTAAATGAAAATTTAAAAATTATTAAAAATATAGTTGAAAATCTTGATGAAATAAATGAAAAAGCAATTATTATAATGGTTACAAATCCTGTAGATATTTTAACTAGAGTAGCTATAAATATATCAAAAAGAGATAAAAATTTAATTTTTGGTAGTGGAACAGTTTTAGACAGTATAAGATTTAGAGAAGCAATAGGAGAAAAAATAGATATAAATAGAAAAAATATACATGCATATATTATAGGCGAGCATGGAGATAGTGAATTTCCACTCTGGTCTGCAACGCATATTGGCCCCTTAAAACTTGAAGATTTTAATATCAAAAATTTTGATAATTTCAAAAAAGAGATAGCTTTAAGAGTTAAGAAAAGGGCTTATAAAATAATAGAAAAAAAGGGTTTTACAAAACAAGCAATTGGAGTAAGTGTTGCTAATATTATTAAATCAATTATATTAGATGAGAAAAAGATATTCACAGTTTCGGTACCTATTGAAAAATCATGTGGATGTATAAGAAAAGATGTTTGTTTATCTATCCCATGTGTATTAGGGGAAAAAGGTATAGAAAAAAAACTTTTAATGGAGTGTAGTGAATTAGAATTTGAGCTTTTAAAACAAAGTGCAGAAAAACTTGACAAAATTTATGCAGAAATTGCAAAGGAAACAGAATGAAAAAAAAGATATTTAAAAGAAGATTTCCTTGGCAAAGACCAAAATTAAAATCAGAAGAACCAAGAGTTCATTCATTAATAAAAGAGCTTATGAATAGTCCAAACTACAAATTAGCTGAAGAAGATGTAGATTTTTTACAATCAGATGAAACAAGAGGTGTTAGACTTCAGCTTGATTATTTAAAAGCTGAACTTAAAATGAAAGAAATGGGTATAGAACACACTATAGTAGTGTTTGGAAGTGCCAGAATCATGGAGCAAAAAACAGCTATAAAAAAATTAAAAGAGATTCAAAAAGAGGTTGAAAAAAATCCAACTGATAAAATTCTTTTGCATAAACTCTTAGTTGCTGAGAGAATGGTTGAAAAAAGTAAATATTATGATGATGCAAGAGAATTTGGAAGACTTGTTGGAAAAAGTGGTAAAGGACCAGAGGATTGTAGAGTAGTTATAATGACAGGTGGAGGCCCAGGAATAATGGAAGCAGCCAATAGAGGCTCTTTTGATGTTGGAGCAAAATCTATTGGTCTAAATATTGACCTTCCGCATGAACAGTATCCAAATCCATATATCTCACCTGAACTTTGTTTTAGATTTCACTATTTTGCTATTAGAAAACTTCATTTTCTGCATCGCGCCAAAGCTTTAGTTATCTATCCAGGAGGTTTTGGTACTTTTGATGAACTTTTTGAGACTCTAACATTAGTTCAGACTCAAAAAACAGAAGCTATTCCTATAGTTTTAATTGGAAAAGAGTATTGGCAAAAAGCAGTTGATTTTGATTTTTTAAAAGATGAAGGTGTTATAGATTGTTATGATATTGAAATTTTTACAATTAAAGAGAATGCAAAAGATGCATGGGAATATATTTTAAATTGGCACAAAAAGAAAAAAAGACCTCTTTTTAAAAATAGTGAAAAGGAAAGAAATGAGTAGATATATTAAATGGTTTAAAGAGATAAGCATAAAAGATGTTGATGAGGTTGGCGGCAAAAATGCAAGTCTTGGTGAAATGTATTCTCATCTTGCACCACTTGGTGTAAATGTGCCAAATGGTTTTGCAGTAACTGCAACAGCATATAAACATTATTTGGATTTTAACAATTTGTGGGAACCTCTTAAAAAACTTTTTGAAAATTTTAATCCAGATGATATAGATAGACTCAAATTTGTTGGAAAAAGTGCAAGAGATTTGATAATGAAAAGTGAAGTTCCAGATGATTTGAAAAAAGAGATTTTAAATGGATATAAGCAACTAAAAAAAGAGTATGGTGAAGATATTAGCCTTGCTGTTAGAAGTTCTGCAACTGCTGAAGATTCCCCTACTGCCTCGTTTGCAGGACAAAATGAAACATATCTAAATATTAAAGGTGAAGATAATCTAATCTGGGCATATAAAATGTGTTTAGCTTCAAATTTTACTGATAGAAGTATTAGTTATAAATATACTCATAAATTTGATCCTTTAAAAGTTTATCTATCAGTTGTAATTATGAAAATGGTTAGAAGTGATAAAGGCAGTAGCGGGGTTATGTTTAGCATAGATACAGAAACAGGTTTTAGAGATGTTGTCTTTATCAATGCAGCGTGGGGGCTTGGAGAAAACGTCGTTCAAGGAACAATAGATCCAGATGCTTTTTATGTTCATAAACCAACATTTAAAAAAGGTTATCGTGCAGTATTAAAAAGAAAAAGAGGCGATAAAAATAAAATGATGGTTTTTAGCGAAGAATTAGAAAAGGCAAATTTGGCTGAGCAATTTACAAAAAATATAAAAACCCCTATAGAAAAAAGAATGAAATTTTCTATAACAGATAAAGAGATTTTACAGCTTGCAGATTGGGCTATAAAAATTGAAGAGCATTACAGTAAAGTTAATAACAGATATACTCCAATGGATATGGAATGGGCAAAAGATGGAATAGATGGTAATTTATATATGGTTCAGGCAAGACCTGAAACTGTTCATTCACAAGAAAAATCAACCCAGTTTGAGATATATAGACTAAAAGAGAAAGGCAAAGTGATTTTAACAGGTAATGCTGTTGGAGAAAAGATTGGAGCTGGAAAAGTAAAGATAATGTTTTCAATGGCTGAAGCTGACAAATTTAAAGATGGTGATATTTTAGTTGCTCCGACAACCAGTCCAGACTGGGAACCTGTTATGAAAAAAGCAAGTGCTATTATAACTGAAACTGGCGGTAGAACCTGTCATGCTGCAATAGTTAGCAGAGAGCTTGGAAAACCAGCAGTTGTTGGAGCAAAAAATGCTACAAAGATACTTCATGATAATCAAGGAGTTACTGTTAGCTGTGCTGAAGGTGAAATAGGAAAGATTTATGATGGAATACTTAAATATGAGATAGAAAAAGTTGATATCTCAAAACTTCCCCGCCCAAAAACAAAAATAATGATGAATCTTGGAAATCCAGATATCGCCTTTTCATTAGCAAAACTTCCTGTTGATGGTATAGGTTTAGCAAGAATGGAATTTATCATAAATAACTATATTAAAGCTCATCCTATGGCTATAAGACATCCAGAACTACTAAGTGAAACAGAAAGAGCATTAATTGATGAACTTGCTTTTGCTTATGAGGGTGATGCAAAAGATTTTTTTATAAAAACATTAAGCGAAGGTGTTGCTACTATAGCAAGTAGTGTTTATCCTAAAAAATGTATTGTTAGAATGAGCGATTTTAAATCAAATGAGTATGCAAATCTTCTTGGAGGAAGACACTTTGAACCAATTGAAGATAATCCTATGATTGGATTTAGAGGAGCAGCAAGATATACACATCCAAATTACGCAGATGGATTTGCTCTTGAATGTCAAGCGATGAAAAGAGCTATTTTTGAGATGGGATTTGATAATATAGTTTTAATGATTCCATTTTGTAGAAGAGTTGAAGAGGCAAAAAGAGTAAAAGCGGCAATGATAGAAAATGGGCTTGAAAATGTAAAAATATATATGATGTGTGAAATACCAAATAATGTTATTTTGATAGATGAATTTTTAAAAATATATGATGGAATAAGTATAGGAACAAATGATTTGACCCAATTAACTCTAGGAGTTGATAGGGATAGCGAAATTGTTTCATTTGATTATGATGAAAGAGATGAAGGTGTTAAAAAAATGGTAAAAATGGCTGTTGAAGGTGCAAAAAAAAATAATAAATATTCTGGACTTTGTGGTCAAGCCCCATCTGATTATCCAGAATTTGCCGAGTTTTTGGTTAAAATAGGAATAGAAAGTATGAGTCTAAATCCAGATAGTGTATTAAAAATAATCAAAGATATTTCAAAAATGGAGGAGAAATGAAACTAATACTTCTTAGACACGGACAAAGTATCTGGAATGCTAAAAATCTTTTCACTGGCTGGATAGATGTTGAATTAAGTGAGAAAGGAAAAGAGGAAGCTAAAAAAGCTGGAGAGCTTTTAAAAGAGGCAAATCTTTATCCAAATATCTGCTTTACTTCTTTTTTAAAAAGAGCAATCCATACTGCACAAATTGCTTTAAATACTCTAAATTGGGAGCATATTGATGTTATTAGAAGTTGGAAACTAAATGAGAGACATTATGGAAATTGGCAAGGTAAAAATAAAGACGAAGTAAAAGCTGAATATGGTGAGGAGCTTTTTATGGCAGTTAGACGAGGTTATGATACCCCTCCTCCACCAATTGAACCTACAGATGAAGATTTTGAAAAAAGACTCCCTGTTGATAAAAAATTTGAAAATATTGAAATGCCAAAAAGTGAATCACTAAAAGATACAAGAGAAAGAGTTGTTGAGTATTTCTTTGAAGAGATTTTTCCATCGATGATTGTTTATGATACAGTTTTAATAGCAGCTCATGGAAATTCTCTAAGAGCTTTGATTATGTTTTTAGAAAAAGTATCCCCCAAAGATGTAAATAAGATAGAGATTCCTACAGGAACACCTATAGTTTATGAAATGGATCAAGAATTAAATATTAAAAACAAAAAAATTTATAAACATTAAAGGCTTACAATGGTAACTGTAACCTCTCATGGAGCTGCTAAAACAGTAACTGGCTCCTGTCATTTGATAGAATTTGAAAATGGTTTAAAAATTTTAGTTGATTGTGGTATGTTTCAAGGCTTAGAAGAAGATAGAAATTTTGAGCCTTTTGGTTTTAATCCAAAAGAGATTGATTATCTTTTATTAACTCATGGCCATTTAGACCATGTTGGAAGAGTTCCTCTGCTTGTAAAACAGGGATTTAAAGGTACTATTGTAGCAACACCTGCTACATTTGATATTATGAAAATAGTTCTTTTAGATAGTGCAAAGCTTATGAAAGAAGAGTATGAGACAAGATATAGAAAAGCTCAAAGAAAAGGAAAAGAAAAAGAGGTAAGAAAACCTCTTTATACAGATGAAGATGTAAAAAAAATATACAAACTTAAAAAAATAAAAGTTAAATATAATCAGAAAATAAAACTATCAAAGAAAATCAATGCTGTTTTTAAAGATGCAGGACACATAATTGGTTCAGCTTTTATTGAAATTTCATATCCAGAATTTCATACAAAAAATAGTGTTATATTTAGCGGTGATTTAGGAAACAGAAATAATGGTGTTCTCCCTCCTCCTAAAAAGCCAGATGCTGCTCAAAATCTTTTTATAGAATCAACATATGGGGATAGAGTTCATAAATCTTATGAAGATAGTGTAGTAGAATTTAAAAAAGCCATAATTGAAACTCTTCTAAATAGAGGAAATGTATTAATTCCATCTTTTGCGATAGAGAGAACACAACAGATTTTATGTATCTTAAAAGAGATGGATGAAAGAAGAGAACTATCAAGAGATGTAAAAGTTTTTTTAGATAGTCCTATGGCTATAAAAACTACTAAAGTTTACAAAAAATATAAAAATCTTCTCTCAAAACATTGCAAAAGTTTTGGAAATCCTTTTAATTTTCCACAGTTAAGACTTGTTACAAAAGTTGAAGACTCTAAAAAAATCAATGATTTATGGTCTGGTAATATTATTATAGCTGGTAGTGGTATGTGTAATGGAGGAAGAATTCTTCACCATTTTAAACATAGGCTATGGAATAGAAGAAATAGTGTTATTTTTGTTGGATTTCAAGCTAAAGGAACTCTTGGAAGAGAGATAGTAGATGGGGCAAAATTTGTAAAAATTTTTGATGAAGATATTATTGTTAGAGCAAAAATTTATACAATAAATGGATTTTCTGCACATGCAGACCAAAGAGAGTTGTTAGAATGGATGGAAGAGATTCAAGATTTAAAAAAGATATTTTTAATTCATGGTGAAGAGGATAAACAGTTAATATTTAAAGAGGTGATTAAAAATTATATGAAAATAAGAGCTCATATTGTTGAGCCAAAAGAGAAAATTTATATATGAAAATAGTAGATTTAGATTTGATTGAATATAAAAAAGCTTTAAATTTGATGGATAAATATATAGATGATGTTGAAAAAAATAGAGAAAATATACTGTTTTTTTGCAGGCACTATCCAGTTTATACAGTTGGAAGTGATAAAATTGATATAGATGTAGATGTTTTAAAAACTGATAGAGGAGGTTCTATAACATATCATGATGAGGGGACTTTAATGGTCTATTTTATATTTAAGATAAATTCCCCTGCTCTATTTTATAAAAAAGTTGTCAAATCATTTAAAAAATTTTTTGAAAAAGTTGATAAAAATATATTTTATGATTATAAAAGACCAGGTTTTTATATAGAAAATAGAAAAATTGCTTCACTTGGGTTTAGATATAAAAAAGGTATTTCAAAACATGGAGTAGCTATACATATAAATTCAAATCTTGAAAATTTTAATAAAATAAAGCCCTGTAATTTAGAAGGAGTTGTTGCAACATCTTTTAGAAAAGAAAATATTCATATAACTTTTGAAGAAGTAAAAAAAGAGTTGATTGAGATAATAAAATATGAATTTTCAAAAGCCTAAAGTTAAAGCCCCATCTTATGAGCTTATTCATAAAACAAAAAATATAATTGATAAATATAGTGTTAATACAATCTGTATAGAATCAGCTTGTCCAAATATTAGTGAATGTTTTTCAAGAAATAGTGCAACTTTTTTAATTCTTGGAGATATTTGTACAAGAAAATGCAAATTTTGCAACGTTAAACATGGAAAGCCTAATATTGTTGATAGTAGTGAACCAAAAAGAGTTGCTAATGCTATAAATGAACTTGGTTTAAAATATGTGGTTATAACTTCAGTAGATAGAGATGATTTATCAGATTATGGAGTAAGTCAGTATGTAAAAGTTACTAAAGAGATAAAAAAAATCAACAAAAATATAAAAATTGAGCTTTTAACTCCAGATTTTCATGCAAAAAAAGAGCTAATGGATAAAATAATCAATTCAAATCCTTATAAATTATCTCACAATATTGAAACAGTAGAATCTTTATATAAAAATATTATGCCAGGATGTAGTTATAAAAGAAGCTTGAAAGTTTTGGAATATTACGCAAAAACCGGTATTTTAACTAAATCATCTATAATGGTTGGACTTGGTGAAAAAAAAGAAGAACTTATAAAAACTTTTTATGATTTATTCAATTGTGGAGTAAAACAAATAAGTATAGGACAATATCTATCCCCTTCTTTTAAGCACCATTTAGTAATTAAATATTATAATAAAAAAGAGTTTGATGAATTAAAAGAAATTGCCTTAGATATCGGATTTGATTCAGTTCAAAGTGGTATATTAGTTAGAAGCAGTTATTATGCAGATAAAATGTAAAAGGAGAAAAATATGATTGAGTCAGTATTAAAGGAAAAAAGAGTTTTTTATCCAAATCCAGAACTTTCAAAAGAGGCAAGAATAAAAAGTATGGATGAATATGAAAAGTTAGTTGAATGGGCAAAAAATGATTTTGAAGGATTTTGGGATCATTTTGCAAAAGAGAAAATAGATTGGATAAAGCCTTATAAAAAAGTTTTAGATGATAGCAAAGCTCCTCATTATAAATGGTTTGTTGATGGAAAATTAAATATAACTCAACACTGCATAGATAGACATTTACCTCAAAAAAAAGATAAAGTCGCAATTTTGTTTGAAGATGAGATGGGAAATGTTGAAGAGATTACATATGGTGAGTTATATGAAAGAGTAAATCAATTTGCAAATCTTTTAAAAGCATATGGAGTCAAAAAAGGAGATAGAGTTGTTTTATATATGTCAATGATACCTGAACTTGCTATTGCTATGCTTGCTTGTGCAAGAATTGGAGCTATTCATTCAGTTGTATTTGCAGGATTTTCAGCAAATGCTTTAAGAGATAGGATAGAAGATGCAAATGCAAAGCTTGTAATTACTTGTGATGGAGGATATAGAAAAGGAAAAGTTCACAATATCAAATCTGTTGTTGATGAAGCTCTAAAAGAACCACTTGATAGTGTAGAAAAAGTTTTGATTTATGATAGAGGTATTCAAAAATTTGAATTAATAGATAATAGAGATGTAGTTATAAATAGTGAACTAAAAGAGATGGAAAAAGAGTGTGAGCCTGTGATACTTGATAGTGAAGATATCGCATTTATTTTATACACTTCAGGTAGTACAGGAAAACCAAAAGGTGTACAACATGCAGTTGGAGGATATCTACTTTGGGCAATTTTAACAATGGAGTGGGTATTTGATATTAAAGATGATGATATGTTTTGGTGTACTGCTGATATTGGCTGGATAACTGGACACACTTATATAGTATATGGTCCATTGGCTGTTGGAACTACATCTATTATGTATGAAGGTGTTCCAGTTTATCCAGATGCTGGTAGATGGTGGAAAATGGTAGAAAAATATAAAGTTACAAAATTTTACACTGCACCTACCGCTATTAGAATCTTAAAAAAAGTTGCTCCAGATGAGCCAAAAAAATATGATTTAAGTTCACTTAGAATATTAGGTACTGTTGGTGAGCCAATAGATCCAGAGTCTTGGCTTTGGTATTATGAAAATGTTGGAAATAAAAAATGTTCAATCGTTGATACATGGTGGCAAACTGAAACTGGTGGCCACATGATAAGTCCTCTTCCAGGAGCTACTCCAATGAAACCAGGCTCAGCAACAAAACCTCTTCCTGGAATTTTTGCTGAAGTTTTCTTAGAAGATGGAAGTAAAGCGGGTGTAAATGAGGGTGGATTTTTATGTATTACAAAACCTTGGCCAAGTATGATAAGAGATGTATGGGGAAATCCACAAAGGTATAAAAAGACATATTTTAGTTTCAAAGGAAATATATATTTAACAGGTGATGATGCAAGAGTTGATGAAGATGGATATATTTGGATAATGGGAAGAGCAGATGATGTAATAAATGTTAGTGGACATAGACTTGGGACTATGGAGATAGAATCAGCAATAAATAAACATCCAAATGTTGCTGAATCAGCAGTAGTTGGAAAACACCATGAAATAAAAGGTGAAGGGATTTTTGCTTTTATAGTGCCAAGAGAGTGGCCAGAAAATTTAGAAGAGTTTAAAAATAGCATTAATGAAGTAGTAACTAATGAAATTGGACCTATTGCAAAACCTGATTGGATTGTTTTAACTGAAGCTTTACCTAAAACAAGAAGTGGTAAAATTATGAGAAGGATTTTAAGAGCAATAGCTGCAGGCGAAGAGATAAAACAGGATATCTCGACTCTTGAAAATCCTGAAATTGTTGAGAAATTAAAAGAAGCAAAACCGATATAATAGGAGCATAAATGAAAAAAGTTGCGATTAATGGTCTTGGTAGAATTGGAAAAATGGTTCTTTGGCACTATATTACAAATAGGCCAAAAAATGTTGAGATAGTTATAGCAAATGGTGGCAGTGGGACTCCTGAAGATTTAGCATATATGCTTGAGTTTGACTCAGTTCATGGAAAATTTCCTACTAAGATTAGCTATGATGAAAACTCTTTAACAGTTGGAGATCAAAAAATAGAGATTGTTGATGAAAGAGATCCTTTAAAACTTCCTTGGGCTGAAAAAGGCATAGATATAGTTTTAGAATGTACTGGTAAATTTACAAAGGGACCTGATGCTGCAAAACATATAGAAGCTGGAGCAAAAAAAGTTTTAATATCTGCTCCTGGAAAAGATGTTGATTTAACTGTAGTAATGGGAGTAAATGATAGCTGGTATGATCCAAATAAACATAATATCATCTCTAATGCAAGCTGTACAACAAACTCTTTAGCTCCTGCTATGAAAGTATTGGAGGAAAATTTTGGAGTAGAATTTGCATCAGTTACAACAGTTCACGCATATACTTCAAGCCAAGTTACTATAGATAGAAAAAAACCAGGTAAACATAGACGTGGTCGTGCAGCTGCAGTAAATATTATACCAACAACAACAGGAGCTGCCAAAGCTACTACAGAGGTTTTACCTGAACTTAAAGGCAAAATGAATGCAATGGCTCTAAGAGTTCCTGTTCCTGATGGTGCAGTAACAGAAATAGTTGCAAATATTAAAAAAGAGGCAACTGAAGAAGAAGTTAATAAAGCTTTTGAAAATGCTATGAACAGTGAATTAAAAGGTATTTTAGAGATAACTTATAAAGAGGTTGTCTCTTCTGATATTCTTGGAAATCCTCACTCTTCTATTATTGATGGTTTATCTACTCAAGTAATTGGCGGAAAATTGGTAAAAGTTTTAGCTTGGTATGATAATGAGTTTGGATATGCAGGCAGACTTTTAGAACTTGCTGATATGGTTGCTTCAAAGATGTAAAATGAATATAGCTTTAATGGCAAGTGGCGGGGATTGTTCTGGCATGAACCCCGCTACAAAAAGATTTGTTGAGTACTCTTTAGAAAAAAATATAACCCCATATTTCATTTATGAAGGCTTAGAAGGTCTAATTGATGGAAAAATAAAAAAGGCTTCTTATACTGATGTATCAGGAATCATCTATCGTGGTGGTACCATAATTCGCTCTTCAAGATCTAAAAGATTTTATGAAAAAAAGTATAGAAAAAAAGCATATGAAAATCTTTTAAAATATAACATTGATACGGTAGTAGTAATGGGAGGAGATGGAAGTTTTAGAGCACTTGAGATACTATCAGATGAGTTTGGAATAAATTTTATAGGTATTCCAGCTACCATAGATAATGATATTTATGGAACTGAATATTGTCTTGGAGTTGATACAGCTTTGAATGTTATAAGAAGTGCTGTTGATGATATTAGAGATACTGCAAGTAGTTTCAATAGGGCTTTTGTTATTGAGACTATGGGCAGAGAGTGTGGTTATTTAGCGCTTATTACTGCTTTAACAAGTGGTGCTGAGATGTGTTTGATACCTGAAGCTAGTTATAATCTTGATAGTTTGAAAAAGAAGTTTTTAAAACAGATTAATGAAGGTAGAAAATATTTTATAGCAATAGTTGCAGAAGGGCTGAAAATAAGTAAAGAGATAAAAGAGTGGTTTGAAAGAGAGATTGGATTTGAGAGCCGCATGACAGTTCTTGGCCATATTCAAAGAGGAGGAAATCCTACAGTTTTTGATAGACTTGCAGCATTTGAATTTGTTTCATGTGCTATAGATTTAGCAATAAAAGGAGAAAAAAGAAAAATTGTAGTTTATAAAAACTCAAAATTTAATAGTATTGATTCAAAAATTGTCACTTCTAATACCTATAAAATTGATGAAAGATTGATTCATTTAGCAAAAGATATGATGGAATAAAGATAAATAATGCAGAAAATTTAGTTAGAATAAGTAACCGCAAGGGTAGCAAAATCTCCTTGCGATTATTTATAAGTTTTATAAATCTCTTTCTATCTCTTTTTTAAATGTATTAAAATAGATATCTTTTAATTTTTCAATATCCATCTCAATATCACAAAGAGTAAATTTATTGCCACCTATAGTTCCAAGAGGAATAGCACTAATACCTATCTCATTTGCAAGCTCTTCAATAGCATGCATATTTTTTGGTTCAATCTCAACTAAAGCTCTAGAAAAAGTCTCGCTAAAAATTTCTCTGCTATCTTCAAAGCAGAAATTTCCTAAAAATCCATATCCACTTATTGCAGACATTTTTGCTAAAGAGATTGCAATCCCCCCTACTCCAACATCTTTTGCAGCTTTTAATAATCCTTTTTCATTTGCTTTTAAAACAAATTGCCAAAGTTTTAACTCTTTTTCATAATCAATTTTTGGTAAAACTCCTGCAACTTTTCCAAATAGCTCTTTTAAATAAAGACTTCCTCCAAACTCTTTTTCGGTATCTCCTATTATATAAACGATATCTTCTTCTTTCTGAAATATAGAAGGCAATACTTTTTCTTGATAGTCATTTACTCCAACCATTGCTATTGTTGGTGTTGGATAGACACTTACACCATTTGTTTCATTATAAAGTGACACATTTCCACTAACAACTGGAGTATTCAAAGCTTTACAAGCCTCTTTAATACCTTCTGTTCCTTGAGCAAATTGCCACATAACTTCAGGATTTTCTGGATTTCCATAATTTAGACAATCTGTTATAGCAAGTGGTTTTGCTCCACTCATTGCAACATTTCTACCAGCTGCCATTACAGCTGCAGCTGCACCACCTTTTGGATCGATATAACAATATCTTGGATTACATTTACTGCTCATTGCTATAGCTTTTTTATTCTCTTTAACTCTTATAACACTTGCATCTAAACTTCCTGGATGTTTTACAGTGTTTGTTTGAACCATAGAGTCATACTGCTCATAAATCCAAGCTTTATTAACAACTTCTAAAGAGCTAAAAAGTTTTTCAAATGCTTCTTGATTATCAATATGAGGTACTGTATCAATAGATACCTCTTTAATATATTCAAGATACTCCGGTTTTTTTGTTGGACGATCAAGTTCTGGAGCCTCTTCACTAACTGGAACAACTGGTACTTCTGCCACTTTTTCTCCATGCCAAAAAAGCTCCATTAAACCAGTATCAGTAACCTCTCCAATAACTTCAGCATCTAAATCCCATTTTCTAAAAATCTCTAAAACTTTTTCTTCTGTTCCTTTTTTAGCACAAATTAACATTCTCTCTTGAGATTCAGACAGCATAAGTTCATAAGGAGTCATCCCCTCTTCTCTCATAGGGACCCTGTCAAGATACATCTTCATTCCACTTCCAGCACGACCAGCCATTTCAAAACTGCTTGAAGTAAGACCGGCTGCTCCCATATCCTGGATACCAACAACGAAATCAGTCTTAAATAGCTCTAAACATGCTTCAAGTAAAAGTTTTTCTGTAAAAGGATCTCCTACTTGAACTGTTGGACGAAGAGATTTTGACTCTTCAGTAAAACTATCACTACTCATAACAGCTCCACCAAGCCCATCACGCCCAGTTTTACTTCCAACATAGATAACTGGGTTTCCAACACCTTCCGCTCTTCCATAAAAAATCTCATCTTTTTTACAGATTCCAAGAGTAAAAGCATTTACTAAAATATTGCCATTATAACACTCATCAAATGTAGTTTCCCCTCCAATGGTTGGTACTCCCATACAGTTGCCATAACCGCCAATTCCTTCAACTACACCTCTTACTAAATATCTTTGATGAGCTCCAATTTTATCATCTCTTTTTACATCGCCAAATCTTAGAGCATTTAGATTTGCAACAGGTCTTGCTCCCATTGTAAAAACATCTCTTAAAATTCCACCAACTCCAGTTGCAGCCCCTTGATATGGCTCAATAAAACTTGGATGGTTGTGGCTCTCCATCTTAAAAACTGCAGCTATTCCATCACCTATATCAATAACACCTGCATTTTCTCCCGGTCCTTGGATGACCCAAGGAGCTTTGGTAGGAAAACCTTTTAGATATTTTTTGCTAGATTTGTATGAGCAGTGTTCACTCCACATTGCGCTAAATATACCAATCTCTACAAGATTTGGCTCTCTACCTAATATATCTTTTATATGTTTGTAATCCTCTTTTGTTAATTTATGGGCTTTTAAAATCTCATCAATATTTTCCATCTTTATCCCTTAAAAATTTTTCTATATTTTACAAAAATATATATTTAGTTAAGCTAAACATACAATTTAAGGCTCATAATATAAAATCACTGGCTCAGAAAAGTTAGGCACATCATCATATGTAAAAACTGCATAATATTTTGCTATTTTTGTATTTCCAAATTTATCATATGTATAATTATCACGTCCAGCATAAAGTTTTACACCATCATATGGATTACGCGGTGGATGAAATCTATTTCTTACAACATAAGCTCCAACAAAATCTTCATCTTTTGGATTTTCCCAAGTTAATTTCACCATATTTTTTTCAATTTTTGCTTTTAGATTTTTAATTTTATCTACAGGATTTTTTCTCTTTTTAATATATTTTATAACCAGTTTTACAACATTTGGACTATTCTTATCAAACCAGTTTATAATATGATTTTTTGTAAAGGATGCTTTTGTTGGTCTTATTATAGATGATGCAACTTGGTTTTTTTTATGTAGGTTTTCAAGCTCTATTTTGCTTGCACTATCAAAAAGAAAGTAACTTGTACTCTCTTTTTGTAACTCCTCTTCACTTACTTCATAATCAATAAATCCCAAAGATTTTCTTTTTTGAATATTTTCATAATTTATATCTTTTAGATCCACAAACTCTATCAAATATCTTATATCTTCACCACTTTTTTTAATTCCTATATTGTGTATTTTTATATAAGACTCAGTTATAACTGTTTTATCAGCTTCAGGAAGAGTTGATAGGTCAAACTCCATATATCCATATACAACTTTTCCATCTTTATCAAATCCACAAGATAGGTTATCTACAACTATCTCTTTTTCATAAACTGTTGATAGATTGAGTGGTTCTATTTCAAGGGTTGTAGAAGGAATTGTATATTTTATATCAAGATGTGGCCTATAATGTATTCCTCCGCCAAAAGGACCATATCCCAAATCAAACATCATCATTTGAGAATCAGCTCCAAGAGGCAGCTTTTTTGGTCCTTGCATTCTAAAAATTACTTCGCCTTTTTTTATCTGCTCTTGTAATAGTTTTCTCTCATATTCATTAAAATTCCAAGTATTCCATATTCCTTGAGTTAGTTTTTGTGATGGAACAGTTTCGCCAAGTGTTTGGATAATTTTTGCATTATGAATAGATTCAAAATCGCTTAAATTTTTTATATCTTCTATAAAACTTATACTCCACTCTCCATACTTTTCTATTTTTACATTTACTCTATTTAATGGGTATAAACTAATTTTTGCCTCTTTAATAATTGCATTTTTTGGAATAGAGTTTAATTTGAATTTCATTACTCCATAACTAACCCCAAGCGTTTTATTTACTCCAACAAATAAAGAGTTTTTTCCAAAATGTTCAGGATTTTTAGTAGAGTTTTGAGCAACATAACCAATATCGTTTGGATTTGGAAAAATGTTTCTAAAAAACTCATCTCTTTCTAAATTTGTCATAACTTTTATTTGAGGAGCAAAAGGGCCTTTGATTTTAGTTAAGCTATCAACTGCTCTAATATAATAAAAATATAGTTTTCCACTCTCTCTATCTCTGTCTAAAAACTCCAAATTTTTTGTTGTTGCTATCAATGAGTGCTCACGGCATGATTCTTTATGCTCATCTGTTCTATATATTTCAAAATATACATCAGGATAATTTTGTAAATCATAATCCCATTTTAAATGAACACAGTTGCTAATTACCTCTTTTATTGAAAAATTTTCTACTCTGGGTGGAGCGTTTTTTGAGTAGTTGTGAGCCTCATTTAATGCATATAAAAGTGCAGGAATATTCTCATCAATCGATTCACTCATATTTTGTAAGAAATCTGGAATATTTCTTGTTCCAACCTCTACAACACTAGCTAAAATCCCTTTTGAATAGTAATACTCTCTTCCACTTCCACTTATAAGTTTTGCAGGAGGTTTTCCTCTGTGGATACCATATTTTCTTTTAGTAACTTTGCTTATTTCAAAATTCATATTTGCACATAAAACATTTAAATCTGTCCCTTCAATTTCTGCTTCGTGGTTAAATTTATGAGCTGGGAAAAACACATTTCCTTGAGAGTGGTAATCAAGAGCAATAGTAATATTTGGATGAGAATCAACAAACTTTTTTATAGCTTTTGTTTCAGGCTCACTAAAAGGCTCAGGTCCTCCATAGATATTTGATGAATAGTTTGTGCTTTTTACCCATCCTACACTAAAATTTCTATTTAAATCCACACCATAACTTCCATCAGGATTTTTTCTTCTATTTTTTCTCCAAAATGAATAATGATTTCTTGAATACTCAAATCCATCTGGATTTAATACAGGAACGATATATAGAGTGTTTTTAGATAGAGCACTTATTACTCTTGGGTCTTTTTTATGATTTTTTAAAATATAATCTATAAAAGCAACCGCCAATTCATTTCCTATCCACTCTCTTGCATGAATTGTTCCTGTATATAAAAGGGCTGGTTTTAAATCTGCAAACTCAACATCTAAGCTAATAGTTGCTAAAATAATATCTCTATTTTCCCAAGTTTTTCCTATACTTTGAATTTTTATAAGGTGTGGATACTCTTTTACTTTTTTTTCTAAAAAATCAATAGTGTCTTGGTATGATTTATATTGATGTTTCAATTTTCTCCTTTTTAAATTCTTCCCAGGCTTTTAAAAGTTTTGAGAGAGTTTTATCCTTTATACCTTTAATCTCTAATAAACTATCTGGATTATTATCAAGTTCAAAAGCTATATTAAAAGCATCAATTTGCTCTAAAATTTTTTTATATTTTTTCTTACCAAGACTCTCTTTCAAAAACTCTTTAATATCTTCTTCAGTATAGTTTATAGGCTCCTCATCACTTACCTCTTCAAAAATATGCTCTTCGCTAGATTGCAGTCTTGCTTTTTTTTCTTTTTTTGGTTTTTCATTCCAAAAGCCTTTGCATTTTTTTGTAAAATCATACTTTTCACTTGGCCACTCTTCATAATCTCTATCTTCAGTATTGAGCATAGGATACTCTTCATCAAGCTCCCATATTTTATGAGTCTCTCCGCTCTCATCCATTTTTTGTTTATTTAAAAAGTATGCTCCATCAAAACTTGGCGTATATCTTCCAAAAGTTATATATCTCATTGTTCTAAGAAGCGAGCTATCTATCTTTCCAAGCTCTTCCCAGTTATAAACAGGAATATTTGGCTTTGGAAATCTACCATTACTTAGTTTCCACATCAAATATTGCCCTATCCAATCTCTAATATATGGAAATGCAGCAAATGCAGTAGCACACTCAAGTATTCTATATTTACCATCCTCTTTTCCAACGGCTATATCACAAGCCCAATACTCTGCATTTGCAGCTTTGCTAACCTTTACAGCCAGATCCAAAACCCCTTTTGGAACATCCATATAATCCATACTGCCGCCTTGGCTTGTATTTGTCAGCCAGTGCCCTTTTGGAGGTCTTCTCCAAAATGCGCAAACCGGTTTATGTCCGATTAACATCACTCTAATATCTGCACTCATAGGAACAAAATCTTGAACATAAATTGGACAATATTTTTTACTCTCTAAAAGCTCTTTAGCCTCTTCAAAACTGTCAACCTTATGTACATAATATCCACCATAGTTGCTTGGACCATAACTTCTTTTTATAATTTTTGGATATGTTGTATTTTTTAAAAACTCCATCCCCTCTTTTTTATCATAAAAGATATAGGTTTTTGGCACCGGAATATCATATTTCCAACAAAATCTTGTAACATTTTCTTTACTTTTATTGGCAAACTGTGCATCAAGGCTTGGGATAAATCTTACGTTTGGAAGCTCTCTAGCAATTTTTCTAAAGGTCTCATATGCCGTTGCTGGAATATTTCCAATTAAAACATCAATCTTTTTCTTCTTCACCTCTTTTATAAATCGCTCTTCATCACCTTTCCAGTGATAGACAACTGTCTCTATTTTATCCGGCCAACCTCTAAAGTTGCTCCTATCAAAAAATCTAAGCACATAATCTAGATATAATAGCCCTATTTTAGGAAGCTTTTTCATTTTTTATCCTTTATTTTTTTATTTATCAATTCAACTATTTTTTCTATTTTTTTATCATTAAAATTTAAACCCAATTTTTCTTGTTCTGGAGTTGCAAATGCAGGAATTCCATTTACCTCTAAAACAACATACTCTTCATGCTCTCTATCATAAATAATATCTACCCCTGCAATTTCGATATTTAGCGCTTTTGCAGCTCTTTTTGCTAAATTAATTACCTCTTCATCGCAATCTCTTACAATAACACTTCCTCCACTTGTAACATTGGTTCTCCAATCACCTTTTTTTGCTTTTCTTCCATAACAAGCAATAAATTCTCCATCAACTAAATCTACTCTAAAATCACTACCATCATAATCAATAAACTTTTCTATATAGAAAAATCTCAAATCTGTCTGATTTAAAAAAGGTAAAATCATATCAAGTTTATCTTTACTATCAACAAGAGCCATTCCTAAACCGCCCCATCCGTCAACAGTTTTAAAAACAGCTTTTCCCCATTCTAAAACTTTGTTTCGAATAGTTTCTATATCTTCTCTATGGCATAAAAAATAGTCTGCTGTTTTAATACCATTTTTTCTTAATATATCATTTGTTTTAAATTTATCTTCACTGATACTAAATGCACTAAAATTATTAATACATGTGATATGCTTATCTAACTGTTCATACATGTATACTTGATATTTTGTCTGCTCACCTGCGTTATAACTAAAAAAGCAGTCAAGCTCATACATATTTATTCCATTTAATAATATTTTTCCATTTTCCGCTATGGCATATCGTAAATTTAATCCTGTAAATACTTTATGAGAATAATCTTGGAGTCTATTTACAAGCTTTTTTTGAATAATATCTCCTCCCCCATTTTGATACATCCATATGCCAACATTTGCCATATAAATCCTTTAAGATTTTTTTCTTATAATACTTAAAATGATATTTAAAAAGGTTTAAAGTATGTATGATTTTAGTGAATTAGCTGAACTTATAAATATAAACTCATATACAAAAAATAAAGATGGAGTTGATAAAAATGGACAAATAATGAGAGAAAAGTTTGAAAAACTTGGATTTAAAACAACTGTTTATAAAAGAGAAAATATTGGAAATCATCTTCTTTTTCAATCTCCAAAAAAAGATGGAAAAAAAATGCTTTTACTTGGTCATTTAGATACTGTATTTCCGCTTGGAAGTTTTGAAGAGTTTAGTGAAGATGAAGAGTGGATTTATGGGCCTGGGGTTTGCGATATGAAAGGCGGAAATATGGTTATGGTTGAAGCGTTAAGAAGGCAGAAGGAAATTTTTAATATAGATGTTTTGCTTGTTAGTGATGAAGAGACAGGAAGTGAGGATTCAAAAAATCTTACATATAATTTAGCGAAAAATTACGATTACTGTTTAGTTTTTGAAGCTGCTGGAAAGAATGATGAGATAGTTACCGCAAGAAAAGGAATAGCAACATTTTATATAGATATAATTGGAAAAGCTGCTCATGCTGGAAACTGCTATACTCAAGGAGCAGATGCAAATCAAGAAGCAGCTCATAAGATTTTAGCACTTTCTCATTTAACAGATTTAAATAATCATACAACTGTAAATGTTGGGAAAATTGAGGGTGGAATTGGAGCAAATACTATAAGTCCATATGCAAAATTGATTTGTGAAGCAAGATTTGTAAGTGCTAAAGAGAGAGATAGAGTCTTTGATGAGATAAATGAGATAGTTAACACATCTTTTATTAAAGATACAAATTCTACATTAAGTGGCGGACTTCAAAGAGATGTTATGGAAGAAACTAGTGAGCAGTTAAATTTTATAAAAAAGTTAGAAAAATGGAGTGGAAAGAAACTACTCACAGAAAAAAGAGGCGGAGGAAGTGATGCAAACATTGCAGCCAGTGCTGGATGTATTACTTTAGATGGATTTGGTCCATATGGAGATGGAGATCATACTATTCATGAAAGAGCAAGCAAAAAAAGTTATATTGATAGAATAGAATTAGTTAGTAAAATATTTTCAGAATTTATAAAAAATTAATAATATAGAATATATTATTAAAATTTATATTTAAATAATTTTGTATTAGTCTTTTTTCGTGGAAGGACAGAATGGGGGTTGATATTAAAGGTTTTATAAAAAAAGAGATAAAAAAAGAGTATTTTAGATTTTGGATAGTAAAGAAAAATTGGAAATTTCTTTATAAAGGGTTAAAATCACTTCTTAAAAATAAGCCAAAAGCAGGTGAACTGGAAGAATTTGGTAAAGAGTGTTATGAAAACTCTATTCCTTTTGGAGAGATTTCAATTTTTTTAGATATTTTTTCCAAAAAGCTAAGTGAAAATGAGAAAAAAAATCTTGATAAAAACAAAAATAGTTTTGCAAAAGGGTATATTGATGCAAGACTTCCAAATGAAATAATAAATTTTACAAATCAAGTTCACAATAATGGAATTTTTGTATCAAAAGATAAAATTATTATCTCAAAATATTTGACTTTCTGGCTTATAGAGTTTATAGAGCATATTTTATATCATACACCTGCTCCAGAAACTTCGGAAAAGAAAAGCGATTTTGGCAAATGGCTAAAAGAGTATAAAGGTGTATATTTTGATGATGAAAAGATAAAAAAACATTTTATAACTCTTAGCTCGTCAATGCATCATACAGCTGCGGATGCAATATTTTTTTATCATGAAAAAGAATATTTTTATTTTGTTTTGTTATATCTTGATATGCTCTCTTTTGCGCTTCAATTGCAAGGACTTTTAAGTTCACTGTTTCTTGAGGAAAAACTTCTATCTTTATATATTGATCCAGTTACTGAAATTCCAAATAGATTTCAACTTCAAAAAGATTTTAAAATTTTTAAAAATCCAACTCTGCTTTTGGTAAATATTAGAGATTTTTCTAAAATAAATGCAATTTATGGAAATAGATTTGGAGATAGTGTATTAAAAATAGTTGCTAAATTTATTGAAACATTAGATATTATAAAAGTTTATAGAATTTTTGCAGATGAGTTTGCTATTCTTGTAGACAGTGATAAACTCGCAAAAAAAGTATTTAATGATCTTGATGAGAAAATTGTTTTAAAAGAGATAGGATATACAGTCTCTTTTTATGGTGCATATAAAAAATTGAGTGAAACTGCTCTTGAAGAGTGTGAATATGCTCTAATTAATGCTAAAGAGAAAAAACTTGTTAATGCTGATGAGATAAAAGATTTGATAAACCAATACAAAAATGAACTCTCTTTAACTAATATTTTAAAAGCATCTTTAACAACCGATTCAGTTGTCCCATTTTTTCAGCCGATATTTGATTATAAAAAAGGTAAGATTAATAAATATGAGTGTTTAATGAGAGTTATTGAAAAAGATAAAATATTAAATCCAGGCCAATTTTTAGATGATTTAAAAAAGATGCCAATCTATTCAGAATATACTAAAACAATATTAAATAAAAGTTTTGAAACATTTAAAAATACAAAATATGAATTTTCAGTAAATTTTTCTGTTTTAGATATAGAAAATATGTACACTGTTTCTTATTTAAAAGCTTTAATAAAGCAGTATCCAGAAGTTGCAAATAGATTAACAATTGAGATAACTGAATCAGAAGCCATTAAAAACTATAAAACTATTAACAATTTTATAAAAGAGATTAAAAATTACGGAGTAAAAATTTCTTTGGATGATTTTGGTACAGGATTTTCAAATTTTTCACAGATATCAAAGCTTGATTTAGATTATGTAAAAATTGATGGGTCTATAATTTCAAATATTTTAAATGATGATAAAGTGAAAAAAATATTTTATTCTATTTTAGATCTTGCAAAAAGTATGAATTTAAAAACGGTTGCTGAATTTGTATCTGATAAAGAGATTTTTGAATTTTTAAAAGATAGTGATGTTGATTTGGCTCAAGGATATTTTATAGGAAAACCTGAGCCAAAATTACAAGAGAATTAGATTTTATAGCCTAATTCTCTTGCATATCTTTTTATATTTTCAAGCCTCTTTTCAATAGGTGGATGAGAAGCAAAAAGATCTAAAAATCCAACAATCCCAAATGCTTTCATATTAGCTGGAAGAGCAACCTGCTCTTTTGGGATTTGTCCAAGTTTAGCAAGAGCATAATATATCCCTTGAGGACCATCGAGTTTAACAGCTCCCTCATCTGCTCTATACTCTCTATATCTGCTAAACCACATAGCAAGCATAGTTGCAAAAATTGTTAAAACTATCTCAAGAGCAAAACTTATAGCCATATATGCCATTGGTGAAACATTACCTTCTTCATCTTTTGGTGCAATAATTTGTGCAATGAGTCTTGAGAAGAAAAATACAAATGTATTCAAAACTCCTTGTAATAGCGTCATTGTTATCATATCGCCATTTTTAACATGGCTAATCTCGTGAGCCAAAACTCCTTCAATCTCCTCTTTTTCCATCAGATCAAACATAGAACTTGATACTGCTACAAGTGCATCATTTCTATTCCATCCAGTTGCAAATGCATTTGGTGGACCATCAAAAATACCAACTTCTGGCATTCCAATACCAGCCTCTTTTGCAAGTTTTTCAACAGTTTTTACAAGCCAGCCTTCTATTGGATTTGCAGGCTCATCTATAACTCTAACTCCCATTCCCATTTTAGCCATAGTTTTAGACATAAATAGGCTTATCAAAGCTCCGCTAAATCCCACTATAAAAGATAGTATCAATAAGCCACTAATAGTTTGTTGATCAAGCCTTAAGCCAAAAACAGCTTCAAGTATAAAAATAGTTAAATAAATTGATGCCATTACGGCAATATTCATCAGCAAAAATAGGACTATACCCATATCCCCTCCTAATTTTTTTATAATTTTATCGAAAAAAATGGTTAATTTTTACAACAAATGTAGTATTAATAAAAAGTATTAAAAGAGTTTTTAGTCATCAAAGGGGAAAATCCCCTTTGTTATTTAAATTTTAAAGATTTTATCTCTTATCTCTTTTGTAGCTTCTACCATATTTTTAAGAGATGGAATGACTTCTTCCCACTTTCTTGTTTTTAAGCCACAATCTGGATTTATCCAAAGCTGCTTAGCTGGTAAAACTTTTAATCTATCTTCAATCTCTTTTACAATCTCCTCTTTTGTTGGGACTCTTGGTGAATGAATATCATATACACCTGCTCCAATCTCTTTTTTATAATTATATTTTCTAAAAGCTTCAAGGAGTCTATTGCCATTTCTTGCAGTTTCTATTGATATTACATCTGCATCCATAGCATCAATTGTAGGCATAATATCATTAAAATCGCTATAACACATGTGAGTATGAATCTGTGTTTGAGGTTTTGTAGGAGCTGTTGCAATTTTAAAGCTTGTAACTGCCACTTTTTCATAATTTTCTCTATTTTCTTTTCTTAGGGGATAGCCCTCTTTAAAAGCTGCTTCATCTACCTGAATTATTTTTATTCCTGCTTCTTGAAGATCTTTTACTTCATCAGAAATTGCCAATGCCATCTGTTTATAAACATCTTCTTTATCTAAATCATCTCTTACAAATGACCAATTTAGCATTGTAACTGGACCTGTTAACATTCCTTTCACAATTTTTGAAGTTAAACTTTGTGCAAATTTGATCCATTTAACTGTCATAGGTTTTGGCCTACTTATATCACCAAATATAATTGGAGGCTTAACGCATCTACTTCCATAACTTTGTACCCATCCATTTTCACTAAAAGTAACACCATTTAACATTTCTCCAAAATATTCAACCATATCATTTCTCTCAAACTCTCCATGTACAAGTATATCAAGCCCTATCTCTTCTTGAATTTTTACACAATACTCAATAAACTCTTTAATTTTATTCTCATACTCCTCTTTAGAGATAATGCCCTCTTTATAATCTTTTCTTACCTTCCTTACATCATGAGTTTGTGGAAAACTTCCTATTGTAGTTGTAGGTAATATTGGATATTTTAATATTTCATGCTGAATTTTTAATCTATCTAAAGCTGGCATTGAACGTTCAAGTTGCTCTTTTGTTAAATTTTTTAAACGATCTTGAACCTCTTTATTGTGGATTTGAGTAGAAGTGACTCTTTTTGCATTTGCTATTTTATTTTTTTCATAAAGCTCTTTATCCTCTTTAAGTTCTATTTCTCTATATAGTTTATCAATAATTCTAATTTCATCAAGCTTTTCATTTGCAAAAGCAAGCCAGCTTTTTATATTTTTATCTATCTTTTTTTCATATTTTAATGTATATGGCACATGCAATAGTGAACAACTTGTTGAAACTATCACTCTATCTTTTTCTATTGGTAGAGTATTTAAAAAAGCAATTTTCTTATCAATATCACTTATCCAGACATTTCTGCCATCAACAACACCAGCAATCAGTATCTTATTGCTTTTTGCAATATTTTCAACACTATCAATATTTTTTGGACCATGAACAAAATCAAGACCTATTCCATATATTGAACTATTTAGCAGAATTTCCACTGCTTCATTTGCTCTTTCAAAGTAAGTTATAACAAAACTTTTTATTTCATTAAAATTAAGTTTATTATAAGCAATTTTTAAAGCCTCAAGCTGTTTAGGAGTTGGATCTTTTACAAGTGCTGGCTCTTCAAATTGAATATATTCTACACCATTTTCTTTAAGTTTAATAATGGCTTCATTATATATATCAACAAGTTTTTCAATGAGATCTAATGGATCGCTTCCATCAATAGTCCTTGAAAAGCTAAGAAATGTAACTGGACCTATTAAGTTAACTTTAGTCTCAATTCCCTGCTCTTTTGCTTCAAAATATTCATTTAAAACTTTTTTTAGATTTAGTTTAAAAGTTTGATTTTTTTGAAGCTGTGGCACAAAATAGTGATAATTGGTATTGAGCCATTTAGTCATAGGAAGAGCTTTATGATTTTTATCTCCTCTTGCCATTGCAAAATATCTATCTATTCCATCAATATCTTTATACTCATCTGGTTCACAACCAAGCATAACAATCATATCTATCATCTGGTCATAATAGCTAAAATCGTTTGAACTAATATATTTTATGCCTGCTTTTTTTTGATAATTCCAGTGGCGAGTTTTTAACTCTTTTGCAACTTTTTCAACTTCACTAAAATCTACTTCTCCTCTCCAATACTTTTCTAAAACAAATTTTAATTCTCTCTTTTCACCAATTCTTGGGTATCCAATAACATAACTCATAATATTCTCCTCCATTATATAATTTAATTTTGTTAAAAATTGTTCGAGTTCGGAACTCTAAGTTAATATTTTTTAATATGATATATTTGGAGGAGCAAGACCAGATTTTGTATATCTGCAAGAACAAAGTTTTGGTTTATGAATACGAGAATATGAAAGTACTCTTTTAGCTCTTACTGAAAAAAAGATATTACAATAACAAGGTTTACTATTTTCATCTAAATTTATCTCTTCACAAGGAGGTGGATCATCATTTGAAGATAATATTTTAAGCGGATTTTTATATGAACATATTATTACTTTTCTCTTTTTTTGTTTTATAAAACTTACAGTTGCTGTAATTGCCTGTAAAGAGAAATATTTTTTCTTAAATCCAGTTGCTATCATTTCTTACTCTCAAGAAATCTCTCAAGTATTAAACTTGCGGCGATTGAGTCAATTTTCCCATCTTTTTTATGACGAAACTGCCCTTTTGTCATCTCTTTTGCTTCATAGGAAGTAAAACTCTCATCAATATAAAAAATTTCTCCTTTAAAATCTAAAAGTTTTACAAAATGTTCAATCTTTTTTTTCATTACCTCTTCACTGCTACCACCAAGGGGAACACCAACAACAAGAGTATCAATTTGCCACTCTTTTAAAAACTTTTTTACCTCATTTGCAGCTTGTTCTCTATTTTTTCTTATTATTGCATTTTGAGGTAGTACTATTTTTTTATCTAATGAGATTGCAAGTCCTATTCTTTTTTCTCCAACATCTATCGCAGCTATTTTCATATTTATCCTCTTTTTAGTTGGGAAATTGTATCAAAAAATAAAACATATTTTAAGTAAATATTTGATAAAAACTTAAATCTTTTTTAATAGGAGTTATATGTTTTATAATAAAAATATTATTATATTTGATTTAGATGGAACATTAATAGATAGTGCTTTAGATTTAGCGGATTCAGTCAATTTTATGTTAAAAAAGTTAAATAGAGAGCCTTTTAGTGAAGATATTATAAGGTCATGGATAGGTAATGGTGCTCAAATTTTGGTAAAAAGAGCATTGTGTGGCAAAAAAGATTATGAAAATGTTGATGAGAAAATTTTTAAAGAGGCTTTAGAAATATTTTTAGAATATTATGAAAAAAATCTAACAAACAGAACAACTCTTTATCCAGATGTTAAAGAGACTCTTGAAATTTTAAAAGAAAAAGATAAAAAGCTATCAATTGCTACAAATAAACCTACAAGATTTATTGAGCCAATTTTAGAATATTTTGATATGAAAAGATATTTTGATATCTATCTTGGAGGGGATAGCGTTCAAAGGAAAAAACCAGATCCTCAAATGCTTATAAAGATATGCGATTTTTTTAAAGTAAAAAATCAAAATACATTGATGGTTGGCGATTCTATAAATGATAAATTGGCCGCAAAAAATGCAAATATAGATTTTTTAGCCTTGACATATGGATATAATGATGAAGATCTTGGAAAATTTAAAATTGATGAATTTAAAAAGATAGGAGAATTAGTTTGAAAAAAGTTGCCATTATTGGTGGTGGTGTTGCAGGGGTGAGTGCAGCTATTTTACTTAAAAATGCAAAAATTACTCTTTTTGAAAAAGAAAAAAGTTTAATAAGTGGACCTCCATTTTGCCATCTACATGCAGGAGGAAACCTATATCCAGATATCTCTATAAATCAATGTATAAAGCTTTTAAAAGAGTCTATCGATTTTGCAAAAACATATCCATTTTGTTTAGATTTTAGACCAACTATAATTGCTTTTCCAAAAGATTATGAAAAAGAGCCAACTTTTCAGATAAAAAGATTAGAGATTTTGCAAAAAGAGTATAAAAAATTGATAAATTTAGATGAAAAAAACAGTATTTTAGGTGATTCAAGAGAGTATTTTAAGCTATATCACAAAAAAGATTTAGAAAAATTAAGCAAAAAAGAGATCGTAAAAAATCCTAAAAATTTTGATGATTGGATTATTCCATTTGCAAAATATGTAGATTTAGATAATTTACAATATCCAGTAATTATTGTTAATGAGTTTGGATTAAATATTTTTAGATTAGCTGCCGGTACAAAAATGATTTTAGAGAAAAAAGATAATGTAGATTTAAAATTAAATACAAAAGTAATAGATATAAAGCAAAAAGATAACAGATTTGTTGTCTCTTTTTTAAATGATGGCAGTATAAAAACTGAAACTTTTGATTTTATAATAAATGCTGCCGGATTTAGAAGTGGAGAGATTGATGATTTATTGAAACTAAAAAGAGAAAGATTTGTAGAATTCAAAGCTGCGTATGTAACAAAATGGGACAGTAGTATAAAATGGCCTGAGATTATATTTCATGGCAAAAGAGGGACGCCAAAAGGAATGGCTCAATTTACCCCATATCCTAATGGATACTTTCAATTACATGGAATGAATAAGGAGATAACTCTATTTAATGAGGGATTAGCTAAAAGCTCAGAGAGTAGTTCTCAACCAAAATTAAAAAGAGTATTTTTAGAAAAAATTGAAAAAGGGTGGGATGAAAAAATAGCAATACTAAGAGGTGAAAATGCGATTAAACATTTTGAAAAATTTATCAAAAAATTTTCAAATGAAGCAAAAGCCACAAAAAAGCCTCTTTTTGGAGCACAGCAAATTCCAGGAAATGACCCAGAATTAAGAGCTGCAGAAGTTAGTTTTGAAAAAAATTGTGCAAGATGTGAAATAGTAAAAGTCTCATCAGCTATCCAAATGGTAAAAAATATAGCAAATGAGTTTGGATTGGAGATTGAAAATATAGATAAATTTTTAAAAGATTTAGATTTAAAAAAACTAAAGAAAAAAGCAAAAGAGATAGCTAAAGGGAGAGGTTATCCTCAAGATTTAGGAGATATTACAACTTCAAATAGACTATTTTCCTAAACAAAATTCACCAAACATTTTATCTAAAAGTTCGCTACTTTCCATTGGTCTTGTAATAGAAGAGATAGCTTTTATTGCATCATTGATATGGTATGCAAAAATTTCTAATTCACCATTTTGTAGCGGTAAAAATGCTTCTTGAATAGAAATAAGCGCATTTTCAACAGCATCTGTTTGTCTTTTTGAAATCAGCAATACTTCATCATAAGATGAGTAAGAATTTAAAAGATTTTCTAAAACTTTTATAAGTGGAGAAATATCTTTTTTAACACTTAGGTTTATAGGTTTTAACTTTTCAACAGTTTCATCGAAAAATTTTTGAGGCAAATCAGATTTATTTAAAACTATAATAAAATCTTTTTCATCTTTATATTTTTTAATTAAATCTATTATTTTTTCATCTTCATCATCTTTTTCTTTACTTGCATCAAACATAGCAATAATAATATCACTATCTTCTATTGCTTTTATACTTCTCTCAATACCAATTTTTTCTATTACATCTTTTGCTTCTCTTATTCCTGCAGTATCAACCATCCTAACAAGATGGGTACCTATCTTTACATTCTCTTCTATAGTATCTCTTGTTGTTCCTGCAATTTCACTAACAATAGCTCTCTCATAACTTAATAGCTTATTTAAAAGTGAGCTTTTACCAGTATTTGGCTTTCCTATAATTGATATCTTAAAACCCTCAATTAAACCGCTTCTTCTTTTACTTGCATTTAAAGTATTTTGTAGCTTTTTTTGTAAATCATTTAATTGATTTTTTATAGAATCTACTAAATCTTGAGGCAAATCCTCTTCAGCATAATCAATATTTACTTCAGTATATGCAAGTATTCTAATAAGGGACTCTCGTATATCTTCTATATAATTTTTTAACTCACCTTTTATCTGTTTTGCTAAAATTTTTGCCGCATCTTCACTTTTTGCTTCGATAAGTTTTGCAATAGCTTCAGCTTCAGTTAAATCAATTTTTCCATTTAAAAATGCTCTTTTACTAAATTCTCCAGGCTCAGCTAATCTTGCTTTATTTTTTATAACAAGATCTAAAATTTTTTTTGCAATAACTATACCGCCATGACATTGGAATTCAACTATATCTTCGCCAGTAAAAGAGAAAGGTGCTTTAAAATATATAACAATAGCCTGATCAACTATTTCATTTTTTTCATTATATAGAGTTGATAATGTAGCATATCTGGGTTTGAAGTCACTTTTTTTAGTGATTTTTTTTGCAATTTCTAAAGATTTTTTTCCACTTACTCTAACAATTGCAATTGAGCCTATTCCATGACTTGTGGCTATAGCTACTATTGTGTCATTATTCATTTTTTTTGTTAAACTCGTTTACTATTATATATTTTTCTCCATTTCTTGTTGTTCTAATAGCAACATATTTGTTTGGAAATGTTTCTCTTAACTCTTTTAATGCAATTTGAACTAAAACTCCATCAAGCACTTTTGTTTGCCCTCTGCCCTCTTTTTTTATTTTTTCTATTAACGGCTTTAAATAATTTTTAATCATCTCTTCTTGAGATTTTAAAAATTCAGCTATTTCGAGTCTAATTTGTAGATTATATTTTGAATTTATCCAATTAAAAAGCATATATGAAAGAGCTTTATATCTGTATCCCTCTTTTCCTATAAGCAGTGCTGAATCTGGTCCTTTAAATTCTATTAAAAGAGTATTTTCATCAAATGGCTTTACAATAATTTTTTCTATATCAAAACATGCTTCTTTAAAAAGGTCATTAATCTCTTCTTCTATTTTTTGAGCAATATCTTCAATTGTCTCTTTTTCAGTATAAAACTCTTCGAATTCCTCTTTTATTTTTGGAAGTTCACTTTTTTTCTCTTCTTTTATCTTTTTTTCTATTTTTTCCTCTTTAGGAATTTTAACCTCTTCTTTTATCTCTTTTTTTTCTTCTATTGTCTGTTTTATCTCTTTTTTTACCTCTTTTTCAATAGGCTTTTCTTCTGTTTTAATAGTTTCTTTTTCAATTTTTTCTACAGATTCTTCAACTACTTTTTCTTTACATGAAGCTAAGATAACTGCATTTTTCTTTCCGAAACCTAAAAAACCTTTTGAGGGACGCTGTATTACTTCAATTTCCAAATCTGTTATAGAACAACCAAGCTCTTTTGAAGCTTTTTTGTAAGCTTCTTCTAAAGTAGGAGCTTCAATTCTTTTGCTCATTAAGCTTCCTTTTTAACAACTTTTCTATTTTCAAATGCTTTGTTTACAATAAGTTGCTGAATGATTGATAATATATTATTTACAAACCAATATAAAGTTAAACCTGCTGGAAATGTAATAAAGAAAAATGTAAAAACAATCGGTAAATATTGAAAGATTTTTTGCTGCATTGGATCTGTAATAGTTGTTGGTGTTATCTTTTGATGTATAAACATTGTTGCACCCATCAAAATTGGTAAAATAAAATATGGATCCATTGCACTTAAATCTTTTATCCACAATATCCACTCAGCACCTTTTAATTCAATAGCATTTAAAAGTACTCTATATATAGCAAAAAATACCGGAATTTGCAATAGAAGCGGCAAACACCCTCCCATCGGGTTTGCACCATGCTTTTTATATAATTGCATCATATGAGCATTAAGTTTTTGTGGGTCACCTTTATATTTTTGCTGTAACTCTTTTATTTTAGGGGATAGCTCTTTTAATTTTTGCATAGAGACCATTCCTTTAAAAGTTAAAGGAAACAGAACAATTCTAATAAGAATAGTTAAAATAACTATTGCCCATCCCCAGTTACCAACTGCATTATATATAGCTAATAAAATTTTAAACATAGGTTTTGCAATAAATGTAAAAAATCCATACTCTATAACTGAAGTTAATTCTGGATTGATTGAGTTTAATATTTTATAATCTTTTGGACCAACATAACCGTTTATATCAAACTCTTTTTTACCCTCAACAAATAATATTGGATTTTCCTCTTCATCCTTGGAAACGATAACATCTAAGCCATTTTTTAAATCATAAAGAAATGTTGTATAGTATCTATCCTCAGCAGCCGCAATTTTTGCTTTTCTAAAACTTTCAGTTCCTTTTGCATCTCCATCATCTATCATTGTAATAGTATCATCAGCCTCTTTTATAAGAACACCATGAAATGTATATCCATCAACTCTAACATTTGGTCTAAATCCAGGTGAAATAAAATATTTTTTATCACTGCTTAATTTCACTTTTAAATCGTAATGGCCATCAGGATATATTTTTATCTCTTTGTTTACAGTTGTTGATGATAGCTTTTGTGTAAGTTTTATTGAAACCGGAGTATTATCAATATTTATAGAAGTTTTATCACTAATATAAGGAGTTTTAAATGCTTCACTATTTAAACTTTCATCAGAAAATCTAATCTCAAGTGGTTTTGGAAGTTTTTTATCATCAAAAAGTTTTATATGTTCACCACTTTCAGTAACAAATCTTTTATCTTTTAATATTATCTGTTTAATTCTTCCTATTTTATCAATAAACATTGTAAAATGTTTAGATTCAACTTTTACTAAAGTTTTATCGAACTCGCTACTATTTGATAAATTTTCTTGGACTTTCTCTTTTTCCATTGAGGCTTTATTTGTTGATTGTTTCGCAGTTGGAGCAGATTTTTCAATAGTGGTATTTTTTTCAGATAATTTTGTATTTTTTTCATTCTTTGGCATAAAAAAATAGTCATAAATCAAAAAAACTCCCAAAGATAAAACTATAGCAAGAATAACCCTTTGATTGGTATCCATTTTTTCAAACATCTTTTTCCTTTTTGAGATAAATATTTTTAATAAGATAAAAATGGTCTTTTTTATTTGTAGGTACTAACCAATATTTTATTTTAACTCTCTTACTCTTTAACTTTTTTACTTTCTCACTTTCTAACTTTCTGATTACAATCGGATATTCTATCCCACCACTAAATAACTGATTACATCTTAAAATTCTCAAAATGATAAAAAAAAGAGCTTTTATTATATTTTCGTTTTCAACTCTCCATTTTGCATATTCTGAACATGTAGGATAGTATCTACAACTACCTGGCGATAAAATCGATAAATATCGCTGATAAAAATGCAACAATAAAATAAAAAACTTTTTTAGCATCTATTTGGTTACTTTAAAAATAAGTTTTTCAAAAACTTTTTTCAATTTTTTAAAATCTGCATCTAATATATCTTTTTTAGCGACAAATATATATGTTCCAGTAGGAATTTTATCTGAATATAAAAGAAACAGAGCCCTAAGTCTTCTTTTAGCTCTGTTTCTTTTAACAGCATTTCCAATTTTTTTACTGGAAACAAAACCAACTTTTTTATCTCTGGTTTTTTTATAAAAAATTACAAAATATTGTGAATGAACAGCTTTTGAATTTTTATAGATATAATTAAACTCTTTACTGCTTTTTAAAGTTATAAAATTTTTTAAACTGCCAATCTTTTTCTTCCTTTTCTTCTTCTTGCATTTATAACTTTTCTTCCATTTTTACTTCTCATTCTAACTCTAAAACCGTGTGTTCTTTTTCTTCTTGTATTGTGTGGCTGATATGTTCTTTTCATACTTTCCCCTTCTTAAATATTTTTGAAGGCAAAGTTTACTAAATATTAGCTTAAATTCTTTTAAATATCTTCCAATAATACACCAATAATATCGCTCATTGTGATTATTCCATATAATTCATTATCATCTACTACCAAAACTCTTTTTATACTATGTTGTACCATCATTTTTGCGACATATCTCATTTCCAGTTTTCTTGTAACGCTAATGGCTGGTATTGTTGCTATATCATAAACATTTAATAGATCAATATCTCCCTCTTGAGCAACAATAGCTTGAAGTATATTTTTAAATGTCAAAAGCCCATAAGCTCCATTTGGCGAGTTTTTATCAACAATCACTGATTTTATATTATATTTTTTCATAAGCTCAAGAGCTTTTCTAACAGGAGCTAATTGGTCCACTATAACAAGCTTATCCTTTGGTGTCATAATCTCTTCTACTAACATAATCTCTCCTTTTAAATTTGACATTAGACAATAGTCATTAGTCATTAGTCAATAGTCAATAGTAATTGGTTGCTTTACTTCTTATCCCATTTATTATCTTAATTCTCCAATTTCTAACTTTCCAACTCTCTCAATTTCTCAATTAACTATTATTAAATCCTACCACTGACCAAATGACTAATGACTAAAGACTAATGACTAATGACTAATGACTAAAGACTCCTCCCTCACCTAAAGTATCGTTTTTATTTCACTTTCAAATTTATGCAACTCCTCTTTATTTATTCCTATTACGTGTTCTAAAGGAAGAGTAAAAATGACAGAGCTATTTTCGGTATCTTCAACATTTAATCCATCTTTTAATGCTCGCATAACTTTTAAAGATAGTTTTCTTGGCAAAATAAAGAGTAAAACTGACATAGCCTCTTCTAAAGTTACTCCAAAAAATATCTTTTTCTCTTTAAGCCCAATATTTTTACCACTAAGAATCGTTACTGCCCCAGCTCCAGCATTTTTAGCAATCTCTACTCCTTTTTCTTCCATATCATTTGGAATAATTGCAACAAGTGCCACAAATTTCATCTTTTATCCTTTCTTTTAAATTCTGCATAAATCCCATAACCCATAACAGTTATCATCGGAAAAAGCGAAGCAAAAGCTATGAGTCCAAATCCATCAATCAAAGGATCTCTTTCTGGAATATTTTGCGCAAGTCCTAAACCAAGAGCAGCAACAAGTGGTACTGTTACTGTTGATGTTGTAACTCCTCCGCTATCATATGCAATTGGAATAATATATTTTGGAGAAAAATATGTAAGAGCTATAACAATTATATATCCAGCAATTATATAGTAGTGCAACTGCCCACCTGTTACAATTCTATATGCACCTAAAGCTATTCCAATAGCAACTCCTAAAGCTACGAAAACTCTAAGAAGTAAAGAGTTAATTTTGTTTTCGCTTACCTCTTGAGCTTTTATGGCTATGGCTAATAAAGCTGGTTCAGCCATTGTGGTTGAAAATCCAATTAAAAAGGCAAAAATATAAATTAAAAAGATTTTTCCAGTAGAGGTTAATTGAAATGCCAATGTTTCGCCTATTGGAAAAAGCCCAATCTCAAGTCCTAAAATAAAAGCATATAATCCTATAATAACCAAGATTATTCCAAAAGATATTTTATGAATATGAGGAAGAGGTTTTTTTATAATAAAATATTGAAAGAACAGAATTACACCAAGAATTGGCAAAATATCTTTTATAACAGAAATTAAATCAAAAAATATTTTTTTAATATCAAAATGGCTCTCACTTACAACTTCTTGAGAAATAGCTTTTGCAATTGTGATAATTTCAGTGGTTTGTGAGCCAAAATATGAAGCAATAATTCCATAAATTTGAACAAATATCATAGGTGTTAATGATGCAAAAGCAATAAGCCCAAATCCATCAATAATTGGGTTTCTTCCTTTTATACTTGATGAAAGTCCAATACCAAGAGCAGCAACAAGAGGAACTGTAACTGTTGAAGTTGTTACTCCACCACTATCATATGCAAGCCCAACAATCTCTTTTGGAGCAAAAAAAGTTATAAGAACAACTAAAATGTAACCTATAATTATGTAATATTGAATAGGATGTCCTATAATTATCCTAAATACTCCCAAAGCTATTGCAAAACCAACAGAGAATGCAACAGTAAGCCTTAAAAAAAATGCATCAATTTTACCTTGACTAATAACCTCAGATTTTTGAGCAATAGCGATAAGAGCAGGCTCAGCAATTGTTGTTGAAAATCCAATTAAAAATGCAAAAAGTAAAAGCCAAAATAGACTACCTTTTTTAGCAAATTCAATTGCGAGATTTTCACCAATAGGAAAAATTCCAAGTTCTAAGCCTCTAATGAAAACTGCCAATCCAAAAGCAACTATAATTAATCCTATAATAATTGAGAGAGAATTTTGAGGAATTTGTCCAATAATAAAAAATTGAAAAATAGCCACTACTATAACTATGGGCAATAAATCTTTGAAAGAGTTTTTTAAATCAAGTAAAAATATACGGAGAATATCCATAAAAATTCCTCATTTAATAACTATGCTATGAAAGATTTTATATAAATTATGATTTAAAAAGGAAGAGTTTTAATAGTAGAAGAGATAGATTAAAAATATTGTTACATATTAACAACCTACCAAAAGGTAGGTTGTTTTATTAAACTCTTTGACCATTAACGATAGTCACTATTTGATCACCTTCAGCATCAAATTTAACATTATCACCCTCTTTGACTTTATCTTCTAAGATAAGTTCAGCCAATGTGTCTTCAACTAGTTCATAAAGAGCTCTTTTTAATGGTCTTGCACCATAAACTGGATCAAATCCAGCTTTTGCAACTAATCTTTTTGCACCTTCAGTTAACTCTATTTTTATATCTCTCTCTTTTAATTTATCTTTTATTTTTTCAAACATAATATCTACAATTTTCACAATCTCTTGCTCTCCAAGAGGATTAAATATTACAATATCATCAAGTCTATTTAAAAATTCAGGTTTAAAATATCTTTTTAGCTCATCTTTAACAGCTTTTTCTCTATCCTCTGGATCACGAAACTCCATAATTTTATCACTTGCAATGTTACTTGTCATTATAATAATAGTATTTCTAAAATCAACTGTAACACCCTTATTATCAGTTAATCTTCCATCATCAAGAACCTGTAACAAGATATTAAATACATCTGGATGAGCTTTTTCAATCTCATCAAATAAAACAACACTGTATGGCTTTCTTCTAACAGCTTCAGTTAACTGACCACCCTCTTCATATCCAACATATCCAGGAGGTGCACCAACAAGTCTTGAAACCGCATGTTTTTCCATATATTCACTCATATCAATTCTTATGAGTGATTTTTCAGTGTCAAATAGAAATCTTGCTAATGTTTTAGCTGTTTCAGTTTTACCAACACCTGTTGGTCCCAAAAACATAAAACTACCAATTGGTCTATTTGGTTCAGATAGTCCTGCTTTATTTCTTTTTATAGCTCTTGAAACAGCTTTCAATGCTTCATCTTGTCCAACAACATATTTTCTTAGCTCATCTTCAACATGCAAGATTTTTTCTTTTTCGCTTTGAAGCATTTTTGTTACAGGAATTCCTGTCCATTTGCTAACAATTGCAGCAATCATCTCTTCATCAACAGCATTTTTAAGAAGAGTTCCAGCCTCTTGCATCTTATTCCATTGTTCATTTAACTCTTTAAGTTTATTTTCTAAAGCTGGAATTTGACCATACTCAATTTCAGCTGCTTTATTGTAATCACCCTCTCTTTTAGCCTTTTCAGCTTCAAATTTTTTCTTTTCAATATCTTCTTTAATTTTTGCTATCTCTTTAAAAACTTTCTTTTCATTTTCAAACTGGCTCTCTAATGCTCTTTTTTTCTCTTCTAAATTGGCAAGCTCTTTTTCTATTTCGTTTAGTCTCTCTTCATTTTTTTTGTTTTTCTCCATCAAAAGAGCCTCTTTCTCAACAAGAAGTTGTTGAATCTCTCTTTTTACTTTACTAAGTTCAAATGGTTCAGACTCAATTTGCATCTTAAGTTCAGCTGCAGCCTCATCTATTAAGTCTATTGCTTTATCTGGAAGATATCTATCTGTAATATATCTTGCACTAAGTTTTGCAGCTGCAACTAGTGCACTATCAAGTATTTGAACATTATGATGAGCTTCTAGCCTCTCTTTTAATCCTCTTAATATTTGAAGCGCCTCATTTATACTTGGCTCTTCAACTTTTACTGGTTGAAATCTTCTTTGAAGTGCAGCATCTTTTTCAAAATATTTTCTATACTCTTTTAAAGTAGTTGCACCAATTGTATGAAGTTCACCTCTTGCAAGAGCTGGCTTTAGTATATTTGCAGCATCCATACTGCCCTCACCTGCTCCAGCTCCAACTATTGTATGAATCTCATCTATAAAAAGTATAATATCACCGCTCTGTTTTACTTCATCAACAACAGCTTTTAATCTATCTTCAAATTCGCCTCTATATTTTGCTCCTGCAATTAAAGCTGTCATATCAAGGCTAATCAATCTTTTATTTTGAAGACTTATTGGAACCTCTTTATTTACAATTCTTTGAGCAAGTCCTTCAACAATAGCAGTTTTACCAACACCAGGCTCACCAAGTAAAATAGGATTATTCTTTGTTTTTCTTATTAAAATTTGCATTACTCTATGAATCTCTTCATCTCTACCAATAACAGGATCAAGTTCGCCTTCTGCAGCTTTTTTTGTTAAATCTATTCCATACTTTTCTAATGCTTCTAAAGTTTCATCAGCTGTTTGCTTATCTATCTTTTTACCACCTCTCATAGCTTCAAGAGTCTTTTTAAGCTCAAATAGATCAACATATTTTCCAAGAATTTCTTTAAAAGTAGAGTTATCTATATTTGCTTCTATCCAAGTATCAACTGCCAAATATGAGTCTCCATTTTTTACCATTTGACCTTCAGCTTTTTGAAGGCTTTCAGCTAAATTTCTTGATATTTTAATATTCTCTTTTGTAATAGTTGATACTTTTGGAAGTTTATCAGCAACACTTTTTGCTTCAAGCTCAATTGGAGCCCTATCAATATTCATTTTATTTAATGCTTGGGTTAAAATTGATGAGCTATCTGTTAGCATAGCCCAAATCATATGTGCAACATCAACTTCTGGATTTTTATTGTGAAGTGCTAAGCTAACTGCACTATCAATAGTCTCAGTCATTTTGTGGGTAAGTTTTTCAAATATATTACTCATACCCTTTCTCCTTTAATTTTAGTTTTGTGTTATTATACAACTTTAGTCTATTGTTGTCAAGTTTATTTAGTTGTATTGTTATATAGTAAATTTATTTGCACTTACTTTTCTTACTTTCTGCTTCCTTCAGCTTTATACTTTAATTCTAACTGCATACTTGTTTCATTTCGCTCTTGTTAACTTATCAACTATCCCTCTTCACAGCTTCACTGCTTTACGGCTTATCCTCTTATATCTTTATGCCTTCTCTCTTTAAACTAATAATAGAGTTTAGCCAATTTTTATTAAATATTAATTATAATCATAAAAACTTTTTTAAAGGTATCTTTTTAAATATTGGAGAAACAAATAATGATAAAAATGAGATATTTAACAGCTGGTTTTTTAGGAAGTTTAGTTTTAAGTTATTCTCTTATTCAAACAGATTTGCATGCAAAAAGTGAAAATGATTTAAATATTACTTCAAGACTTCAATCAATTGCAAAATTTACAAAAGTAGTTGGAACAGTTGAAAAATATTATGTTGATCCTTTAACAATTGAAGAGATTATAGATAAATCTATTGCTGGACTATTGAGTAATCTTGATGCTCATTCATCTTTTTTAGATAAAAAACATTATAAAGAGTTAAAAATTCAAACTGAAGGTGAATTTGGCGGTCTTGGTATTACAGTTGGTATCAGAGACGGGGCATTAACTGTAATAGCACCTATTGAGGGAACTCCTGCATATAAAGCTGGACTTAAAGCTGGGGATATAATATTAAAAATAGATGACAAATCTACAATTGATATGACTCTTGATGAGGCCGTTAGCCTTATGAGAGGAAAACCTGGTACAAAAATAGTTTTAACAATAGTTAGAAAAGGTGAAAACAAACCATTAAAATTTGAAATAGTAAGAGATATCATTAAAATCGATTCAGTTTATGCAAAACATATATTAAATGATGATATTTTGTATCTTAGAGTTGTCTCTTTTGACAAAAAAGTTGTTAATGATGTAAAAAAATATATAAAAGAAAATGAAGATAAAACTAAAGGTATAATTTTAGATCTAAGAAACAATCCAGGTGGTCTTTTGGATCAAGCTGTAGGATTAGTTAATCTTTTTGTTGATAAAGGAGTTATTGTTTCACAAAAAGGAAGAATAAAATCTGAAAATAGAGAGTATAAAGCAACAAAATCTGGAACTTACAAAAATATTCCTTTGGTAGTACTTGTAAATGGTGGAAGTGCAAGTGCAAGTGAAATTGTAAGTGGATCACTTCAAGATCACAAACGTGCTATTTTAGTTGGAGAAAAAACTTTTGGAAAAGGTAGTGTACAAGTAATATTGCCAATCGATAAAGATGAAGCGATAAAACTTACTATTGCAAGATATTATCTACCAAGTGGCAGAACAATACAAGCTTTAGGTGTTACACCAGATGTAATCGTTCATCCTGGAGAATTAAAAATAAAAGAGGATGAATTTATGCTAAAAGAAGCTGAACTTAAAAAACATCTAAAAAGCGAACTTGAAAAAATTGAAGGTAAAAAGAAAAAGAAAAAAGAGAAGAAAAAAAGTGAAGATGGTTTAATTTTAGAAAAAGATCTTTATAAAGATGCTCAATTAAAAGAGGCAACTGATATACTAAAAGCATTAATAATTCTAAAATCAAAAGGATAAAAATGGAAAAAAAAGAGCTTTTATATGAAGGAAAAGGAAAAAAGATATTTTTAACTGATAATGATAATTTTTTAATAGCTGAATTTAAAGATGAATTAACAGCATTTGATGCAACAAAAAAGGGTTTTGAAAAGGGAAAAGGTGCATTGAATTGTCAAATAAGTTCAGAACTTTTTGAATTATTGGAAAAAAATGGAATCCCAACTCATTTTGTTAAAAAACTTAGTGATAATGAGATGCTTATAAAAAAAGCAGATATGATTGCTATTGAAGTAGTTGTAAGAAATATAGCCACTGGATCATTAACTAAAAGACTCGGAATTCCTGAAGGGAAAAAGCTTCCATTTGCTTTAGTTGAATTTTATTATAAAAATGATGAACTTCATGACCCATTAATAAATGATGAACATGCTTTAATTTTAGAATTGGCAAAAGATGAAGCTGAACTTGAAGAACTAAAAAGATTAGGAAGAGAAATCAATGTTATATTAAAATCTTTTTTTGATAAAAGAGATTTAATATTAGTTGATTTTAAAGTTGAATTTGGAAGAGACAAAGAGGGGAAAATTATTTTGGCTGATGAAATTAGCCCTGATAGTTGTAGATTTTGGGATAAAAAAACTGGTGAAAAACTTGATAAAGATAGATTTAGACAAGATTTGGGAAATGTAAAAGTTGCTTATGAAGAGGTACTTAGAAGGATAGTTGAGTAAAGGGTTATTAGTCATTAGTCATTAGTCATTAGTATTATTAGTTAAAAAATTTATATCGAAAAGTTATAAAGAGGAAAGCAAAGAAGCTATAAAGCATCTAATTCCTAATGACCAATATCAAATTATATTAAAGGATAAATATGAAAGCTATTGTAGATATCTATTTAAAACCTGGAGTGTTAGATCCTCAAGGTAAAGCAGTTCATCATGCTTTACAATCTCTTGGATTTAATGAAGTTGAAGATGTAAGAGTTGGGAAACAGATAATTCTTACTTTAAATGAAGAAGATGAAGAAAAGGCAAAAAAAAGAGTTGAAGAGATGTGTGAAACTCTTCTTGCAAATACAGTAATTGAAGATTACAAGATAGAGATTGAAAAATGAAAGTAGCTATTATTAGATTTCCAGGTACAAACTGTGAATTTGACACAGATTATGCTTTTAAATTAATTGGTGCAAAAACTGAGATTATTTGGCATAAAAATGAATCCTTACCAAAAGATACAGATTTAGTAGTGCTTCCAGGTGGATTTAGCTATGGAGATTATCTAAGAAGTGGCGCAATTGCAAGATTTAGCCCAATTATGAAAGCAGTAAGCAAATTTGCCAATAGTGGTGGATATGTATTAGGTATATGTAATGGATTTCAAATATTATTAGAGTCTCATCTTTTACCTGGTGCTATGAAAAGAAACGAGAATTTACATTTTATCTCTAAATTTCAATATATAAAAGTAGTAAATAACAATAATAAATTTCTATCTAAACTAAATCAAGATGATATATTAAATATTCCTATTGCTCATGCAGAAGGAAACTATTTTGTTAATGAAGAAAAATTGAAAAAGATGTATGATAATGGGCAAATTATATTAAAATATTGTGATGAAAATGGAGATTATGATAATCCTAATGGAAGTATTGACTCCATTGCTGGTATATGCAATGAAAACAAAAATGTTTTTGGTTTAATGCCGCATCCTGAGAGGGCTTGTGAAAAGATACTTGGTAGCGAAGATGGAATAAAAATGATAAAAGGATTTATAGATTAAAAGAGTTATTTTATTTTTATCACTATTTATTATATCTATTTATCATTTAGCAGCAGAGGATTTTTCTTCAAATGAAAAATACCTCTATCTCTCTTATCATAAAATACCTAAAAAAATTTTTGTAAACCAAATTTTTCCAATTTCAATAAAGATAATAGTAACTGAAGATAATTATGAAGAGTTGTCTTACAATTTTGAAAATGGCGAAAATATCTTGCCAATATATACAGATGAACCTGAAAAAGTCGAAGGTATTTATATTTACAAAACTTTCTATTTTAAAGCTCTTTCAACCGATATTACAATCCCAAATATAGTTGTTTATTTAAAAATTGATGATTTTTCTCCAATTAAAAAGGAGATTTTATCTGGAAAAAAAATTAAAGTAATAAAACTTAATCCTCCAGAAAATTACTGTAATGTAATAGCAAAAAATCTTGAAGTTAAAAATTTTCAAGCACTTCAATATGATAAAGAGAAAAATCTTATAATTATGGATATTGATGCAAATCTATCAAACCTTGAAGATTTTCATCTAAATTTTGTTGAGGATGAAAAAATTGAAGATTTTAATAGAAGTGCAACTTTTTCCAAAATGACCTATTTTGCTAAAATTCCTAAAGATATGAAAAATTTTGAATTTTCATATTTTAATAATAATAAAAATGTGTTTGAAAAATTTAAAAAATTTATAAATGTAAAAGATGAAACAGTAAGTACTCAATCAGACATAAAACCAAATGAATCTTCACATAAAAATATAAAAATTATTATTCTTTTATCTATTGCGGTTATTTTTCTTATAATTGCAATATTTAAAAAATCTATTTTTTCAATACTTATTGCTCTTTTGTTTGCTGGATATGCAACCTATTTAGCAATACCTTTAGAAGAGGTATGCGTAAAGCAAGATAGTGAGGTAAGACTTCTACCTACCAAAAATAGTACAATTTTTTATAAAACAGACGCTAATTTTAAAACAAAAAAATTAAATCAAGTAAATGGATATATTAAGATTGAGCTACCAAATGGGAAAATAGGATGGGTAAAAGATGAAAATATTTGCCAAAATTAGAGGTTTATATGCAGCAATAGTAATTATTATATTAGTTACATTTAATATTTTTGCTTTTTTAATTTTTCCAAAAAAATATTATAAAAAAATCAAAATATTTTTTACAAAAATTATATTGAAACTTATTGGAATAAAAATAGTAACTGAGGGAAAACCAGATAAAGAAGCAAAGATGATAATAATGAATCATTCAAGTTTTATTGATATTCCAGTAATAGAAGCAACTTATCCATATGATATGGTATGGATAGCAAAAAAAGAGCTCTTTGATATTCCTTTTTTTGGACTACTTCTAAAACTTCCTGAAAATATTAGACTTGATAGAGAAGATAGAAAATCTTTAATATTTTTGCTAAAAGAAGCAAAAGAGAAAACAAAAAATAAAACTATTGCTATTTTTCCTGAAGGTACAAGAGCAAGAGGAGAAAAACTTTTACCATTTAAACCAGGGGCAAAAATAATTGCTGAAAAACTAAAACTGAAAATCCAACCTGTAATAATAATATGTGCAAGAGATAGATTTGATAGTAAAAAATTAGAACTAAATCCCGGTATTATAAAAGTTAAATATTTAGATAGTTTTTATCCAGATCCTAAAAAAGAGTGGCTTAAAGAGTTAAGAGAGACGATGCAAAAAGAGATAAATAAAGAAAAAGCTAATCTCTGACCAGCATAATTATATTATCACTACACCATTTTGCTAAATTCAAATCATGAGTTATAAGCAATATTCCTACTTTATCAAGTAAAGATACTAATAACTTCATAACTTGAAGCTGGATAATATTGTCAAGAGCAGATGTTGGCTCATCTGCTAAGATAAGATCTGGTTTCATCATGATTGCTCTTAAAATTGAGCATCTTTGCAGCTGTCCACCTGATAGCTCATGAGGTACTTTATATAAAAGCTCTTTTTCAATATTCATTTTTAAAGCATTTTTTTCAATATCTTTTATATCACATACATCAGCAATTTGATCTATTATTTTGTATGTGGGATGAAATGATGTATAAGGATCCTGATAAATTTGAGAAAATTTTTTTACTTCTATTTCTCCAGAAATAGGTTTTAAAAATCCAGCAATTAACTCAAAAAGTGTGCTTTTGCCTATACCGCTTGGTCCTACAATAGATACAATTTCACCTCTTTTTATCTCTAAAGAAAAATTTTTATACAAAAGTTTATCTTTTGTATATCCAAAGGTTAAATTTTTTATCTTTAAAACTTTTTCCATTAAGCTTTTTTAACAAATTCACTTTTTAGTTTCATAGCACCAATTCCAGGAACCTTACAATCAATATTGTGATCACCTTCACAAAGTCTTATATTTTTAACTTTTGTTCCTGCTTTTATTGTAGAAGAGCTACCTTTAACTTTTAAATCTTTTGTAACTATAACATCATCACCATCTTTCAAAATATTTCCATGAGCATCTTTTACAACTAATCCCTCTTCTTTCTTTTCGGCTTCTTCTTTTGTAAATTCATAACCACATTCTGGACAAATAAGTAAATTTCCATCTTCATAAACATATTCACTACCACATTTTGGACATTTTGGCAAACTCATACTTTTCCTTATTTTTTTATTTATTATACAAAAGAGTAGCTTAGCTACTCTTTTTATAAAAAAGATAATAAAGTGATGGCAATACTAAAAGCGTAATCAGAGTTGATGTTATTATCCCTCCAATTACAACAACGGCCAAAGGATACTCAATTTCACTTCCAACTCCTTTTGCAAAAAGAAGTGGTAAAATTCCAAATAGTGTGGTTAAAGCTGTCATTAAAACAGGTCTTATTCTAAGTAGAGTTGCATCTTTTACCAATATATCCATTTTAACATCTGGAAATCTTTTTTGTAAACTCTCTATAAAACTAACTAAAACTATACCATTTAAAACGGCAATTGCAATAATTATAATAAATCCTATTATTGCAGCAATTGAGATATATATATCTGCCCAAAGCAAAGCAATGATTGAGCCAATTATTCCAAGAGGAACTCCAAGTAAAATCAAAATTGCCTTTTTAAAGCTATTAAATGCAGTATATAATAGAAGAAGGACTAAAATCAAAGTAGATGGGATAATGATAGATAGATTTTTTAAAGCCTCTTGCATATTTTTAAAATCTCCAGCCCAACTTATATAATATCCGCTTGGAAAATTGATAAGCTTTTTTATCTTTTTATCTGCTTCATTCACAAAAGAGGCTATATCTCTTCCTTCTACATCAAAAGATATAACAATATATCTATTTAGATTTTCTCTTTTTATAAATGATGGACCTTGCAATATCTTTATATCCGCAATCTCTTTTAACTTAACAACCTTTCCATTTTCACTTCTAATGAGAAGATTTTGAATAGTTTTTATATCTTTTTTTTCATCAGGTTTTACAACAATAGGAAATCTTTTTATACCCTCAAACTTATCTGTAACTCTCTCTTCTCCTAAAAGATATTTTATAACATCCATTAGCTCTTGAGGTTTTATCGAGTATCTTGCCATTGCAAGATAGTTTGGCTTTATCAAAATCTCTCCTTGTCCAAGCTGAGACTCTATCTCTATCGATTCCAATCCATCAATTTTTGATAAAACATCTTTTATCTCTTTAGCTAAAGAGTTTAAAATCTTTTGATCCTCTCCGAAAATCTTAACGGCAAGTTCTGCTTTTACCCCCTCTAAAAGCTCTTCTATTCTCATAGCTATAGGTTGGGTAGGAACAAACTGAACAAAATCAAAATTTTTCTTTAAATCCTTTGTGATTTTACTCTCAAGATTTTTTATATCAAAATCTTTTCTTTTTAGATTTATCAAAACCTCCATATAGTTAGCTCCAGCAGTCTCACCCTTTTCGCTTCTTCCTATCATAGCTACAACATTATCTACATAATTTGAATATTTTTTATTTATCAAATTTTCTATATTTTTGCTCAAATTTACACTTTGACTTAGAGCAGTACCTGGAATTGCAATAACTCTATACATAATGGACTCTTCATTTAGCTTTGGCATAAACTCTCTTCCCTGCTGTAAAAGTAAAAAACTAAGAGCAAAAAATGTTAAAAAAGAGAAAGTAACTACACTCTTTGAATATTTTATGGCAAATTTTAAAATAGGTGTATATATCTTTTTAATAAAAACCATAATAGGACTATCAGAAAATTTTACAGATTTTAAAAAATAATAACTCATAATCGGAACCAAAATCAATGCTACAATGATTGAAGAGAGCATTACAAAAACTATATTTATCGCCATAGGAGAATATAGTTTACCAGTTAAACCTTGCAAACTAACAAGAGGGATAAATGTTGCAGCAATAATAAAAATAGCAAAAATTACAGGTTTAGTAACTTCACTTGCTGCTTGAGAAATTATATCTATTTTAGACTCATTTGGTTTGTCATGAATAAGTCTAAAACTATTTTCCACAACAACAATTGTAGCATCAACAATCATACCAATAGCAATAGCAAGCCCGCTAAGACTCATAAGGTTTGCACTCATTCCAAAATATCTCATCAATAAAAATGCCATCAAAAGAGAGATTGGCAAAGATAAAACAACAATCAAAGCACTTCTTATCTCAAATAAAAACAAAAATAAAATTACACTGACTAAAATTGCTCCTGTAATTAAAGATGAGCTCATTGTATTTACAGCTTTTTTTGTTATTTCGCTTCTATCATAAATCGTTTTAATATCCACACCCTTTGGAAGAGCAGTTTTTATCTCTTTAATCTTTTCTTTTAACCTCTCTACAACTTTAGCTGCATTTGTAGAGCTTCTTTGCAAAACCATTCCAAACATTTTCTCTTTACCATCGATTGTTACTGCTCCAAATCTAAGTTTTTTCCCCTCTCTTACTTGTGCTATATCTTCAATCTTTATGGATCTTATCTCATTTGATCTAATTACAGTTTTTCTGATTTGATCTAAATTTTCATAAAATCCAGAACCTCTAATTAAATACTGCTCTTTATTAAATTCAAGATACTGTCCACCTGCGCTTTTATTTGTATTTTGGAGAGCTATTATAATATCTTCATGGGTAACTTTTAAAGCTTGTAGTTTTTTAGGATCAATTAAAACCTCTATCTGTTTTTCATAACCACCCCAACTAATAACCTCTTCAACACCATCAACCGTTTTAAACATTGGTCTTATAATAAAATCTTGAATCTCTCTTAATTTAGTTAATGGCAAATTCCCTTCAATTGCATACCAAAAAACCTGCCCAAGTCCTGTAGTATTTGGACCAATTACTGGTTTTCCAAACCCTTTTGGAATATCTACATTATTTAGTCTTTCACTTACAAGCTGTCTTAAAAAATAGATATCATAATCATCTTCAAAAAATATACTTACATAACTAAGTCCAAAAATAGAGTTTGACATAATAAGCTTAACTCCGGGAAGTCCAGCCATTGCTGATTCTATGGGATAGGTTATGAGTTTTTCTATAATCTCTGGGCTATTTCCAGGACTTTCTGTATATATAACAACCTGCTTTGGTGTAATATCTGGAAATGCATCAACAGGAATATCTTTATAAGCTTTATAACCCAAGGCTACAATAGCTATAAAAAGAGCTATTATTAAAAACCTATATTTAATAAATATTTCATAAATTTTCATCTTTTTCTCCTAATGACCATGTTCTCCAAGACTATTCTTTAAAAGTCTTGATTTATAAAAATATACATCTTTATCTATATATTCTTGATTCTCTTCTAAACCCTCTACTACTGCAAAATCTTTTAAAAACTCAACAACTTTTACAACTCTTGGTTCAAAATTCAACTCTTCATGCTCATGCTCTTCACCCTCTTCTTCATGTTCGTTGTGTTTATGTTCTACATTTTCTTTTTTATGTTCTTCGCCCTCTTTTGGCACAAACACTACAAAATCCCCATTTAACATAGTTAATGCACTCTTTTTTACAGCCAATGCTTTTTTATATGGAGAACTCTCAATTACCATATCCCCAAAAGCTCCTATTAATAAAGGTTTATTTGATGGTTTTATATGAAAAAGGAGTTTTGCTTGAAAAGTTTCACTATCTACTTGAGGCATAACTTTTATAAACTCTGTATCATAAATAAAATCTGAAAGTTTAAAAAAAGCTTTTACATTATTAAGTTTTAATGCGTCATCCACATTTAAATAGGCTATTGCATAATAATTTTTTTGATTTACAATTTTTACAACTGGCGTTGAACTTTCTATATTTGAATGCAGAGGTGTTAAAATCTTTTGTATTACTCCATCTGCATGAGAAGTGATATAAAAATATTCTATAGGTTTTTTTATATCTTTGATTCCAAGAATTTTTAGTTTTAATTTTATTGAGGAAAGCTTTGAATTTAAGCTTTGAAGCTTGATTTTTATATTGTTTAGATCATTTAAAGTAATTAAACCTTTTTTATACAGCTCTTTTGCATTTTTTAATCTTTTTTCTAATACCTCTATCTCCTTTTTTAATTTCAAATAATTACTGCTTAGCTCTGTTATATAAAAAGATTTAACTTTTGCTATTTTCTCTCCTTTTTTAACACTATCTCCCTCTTTTACAAAATATTTCTCTATATGTCCTGGGATTTGAGCTACTATATTTTGTGTCTGATTTTTAAAAACTTCAACCTTTGCGCTTGTTTTATATATTTTTCCAAAATCTATTTTTTTAACCTTTTCATAAGAAAATGAAAGAGTAATTAAAAATGTTATTAAAAAGATTTTTTTAATCATCATATCTCCCTTTTAAATAGTTTGATTCTATAACTAATAGATTTATTTCATAAATGGTTTGTAAAAGTTTGTTATTAACTCCAATTAGCTCATTTTTTGTCTGAAAAAGCTCTAAAAGTGAGCTTTTATCAATTTTATAGCTTTGAATATATAGATTTAAAAGCTCTTGAAGCTCATTTTTAGCTTTTTGTAAAATAAAATATCTACTCTTTAACAGATCATATTTTTTTTTCAACTCATCCTTATAGATATTTAACTCTTTTTTCAGATATCTTTTTTTCTCCTCAACCTCTTTAGCTAAAACAAGATTTCTCTTTTTCTCAGCATCTTTTTTAAAAAATGGAAGTTCAAAAGATATTCCGGCTCTAAAGATATCTTGCTCTGGTTCATTTTCATAATTTAAAATAAAATCAACTTTAGTAAAATTTTTTGAATCTACTTTTGCTTTTTGCAAAAAGAGCTCCTTTTTTCTATCTAAATAGTTAAAATAGGAAAAATCAATATTTTCCAATTTAAAATCATCAATTTTGTATAAAAATCTACTCTCATCTACTTTTTTATTAATTGTTGCATATCTATATAGTTTAAAAAGAGCAGTTTGAGCTTTTTTTTGCTGTTTTGCTAAAGAGCTTTGTAATTCAAGTAGCTTTGTTTGAAGCCTTAAAACATCTATTTTTTTACCAAACCCCTTTTCATATTTCATTTTGGCAATATTTAATAGATTTTCATTTATCTCAATCTCTTTTTGGATATTTGAGATAAGATTTTTTTGATATATATACTCTGTATAAAGCGTCTCTAAATCTTTTATAAATTTTGCTTTTTGAACCTTTTTAAAATTTTTTGAAACTAAAATCTTTTTATCTAAACTACTTTTTAATTCATTTTTATAGTCTATTAGTCTAAAAGGGATTTTTAAAGTTGTCTCAAATCCACTATTTTTTTCATATTTTGCTATATTTGCCTCAATTTCAGGATTTAGCCCTCTTAATTCTATATCTTTTTGCAAAATATCTTTTTCTATCTGAAAATCGCTTTTTTTCAATTCAAAACTATTTTTAATTGCCTCATTTTTAAACTCATCAAAACTTATAGCAAATGAGAAGACAAAACATATCATCAATAAAAAAAGAGTTCTCATCTTTTCTCCTTTTTAAGTATCTCCCCACTTATGGCATCAATTTTTAATATGTAACTTTTTGTTAAAACCTTATAGTATATAGTTGTGTTTTGATGCTTTATTTTTTTATAGATTATCTTTTCATTTGTAGCTTTTTTTACAATCTCTTTTAACTTTTCCTCATCAACTTTTGCATATTTTTTCATAAGATTTTCTTTTTGTAGTTTTACAGTTGCTTTCTTATTGTATTGATGAATTTTCATATGCTCAATTTCAGATGAATATAAAATTACTACAAATAGGCCTATAACAGATATAACTTTCATAATGTCTCCTTTAATTATTTAAATTTGATTTTTTATCAACTAAAGCTTTAGAAATTTAAAGCCACTCTTTAATAACTAAGTTTTTAAAAATAAGATATTAGATTGTTAGTTGGAAAGTTATATCTGTTTTGGAGGCTTTGGGGGTGATTTAAGATATATTGAGAAATATATAGGAAGTTTTGTTTCTATTTTTTTAGAATATGAGATATTTTGAATACGAAAGAAACTATTTTTTAATACAAAATTTTGATGGAAGAAAAAATGATATTTACATAAATCATCACATTTGGTAGGTTTTTCAGTCTCAATAGAGAACTCTTTTATTGTATGTTTATGGTCACGCTCTATAAAATATGCATGTGTGATATTAACAAAAAATCCAAGTAATAAAAATATAGCTAATATCTTTTTTAACATTTTAAACACTTTTTAATATCTGGTAATTTTACTTTTTTAAGCTCTTCTAAAAAGGGCTTAATCAATGGATTTTCTTCTTTTATAAAATATATACTCCATTTACCAACTTTTTTACTATCAATTATACCAGCTTCTTTTAACTGTTTTAGATATTTTGAGCTAAGAGGCTGAGAAAATCCCAAACTCTCACTTACTTCACAGACACACACCTCTTTGTTTTTTTCTATAAAAGCTAAAACTTTTAATCTATTCTCATCACCTAAAGCTTTAGCTACTTTTACTAACTTTTTCAATTAACCTTCCTCAAAGTAAAAATATATAACACTTTCATTATATAACATTTTTGTTATATAAGTCAATATTGAAAAGGATCTGTTATGAAAAAACTAATATTTGTTTCCTTTATGCTATTTGGATTAATTTATGCACAAGAAGGAAAAGATATTTATAAAAAATATTGTGCTTCCTGTCATATATTAAAACCGCCTATGGGATTTATGAAAAATAAAAAAATGCAACATTTTGACAATATAAAAGCTCCTCCTATGGCAGCTGTATCTAAAAGAGTTAAGATGTTTTATCCCAAAAAAGAGGATTTTGTGCGTTTTGTTGTTGATTATATTCAAAATCCATCTAAAGAAAAGGGAGTTTGTATGCCTATGGCATATAAAAGGTTTGGAACTATGCCGCCTATTGGAAAAAGTTTAAGTGATAAAGAGAAAGAAAAAGTTGCAAACTTTATATATACATTAAATTTTACTTGTCAAGCTTGTAAAATGAGAAAATAGGAGAGAAAAATGGCTTTTGTTCAAGCACTGATTGAACTATCAAATGCAATGGCATTATATATTCTTTTTGGTCTGTTGATTGCTGGATTTTTACATGAGATAGTTCCGCAAGATTTTATAAAAAAGCATTTAGGGAAAAGCTCATTTGGCTCAGTTATCAAAGCTACACTATTTGGTATTCCCATTCCAGTTTGCTCATGTGGAGTTATACCATTAGCAACAGCTTTGCAAAAAAGTGGTGCAAGCAGAGGAAGTGTTCTTAGCTTTTTAATATCAACTCCAATAACTGGAATCGATTCAATTTTGGCTACTTTTGGTATGTTTGGATGGGTATTTACCATATATAGGATAGTAACTTCAATTATTATGGCAATGATTGCAGGATTATTGGTAAATATACAAAAAGAGAAACAAGATATAAACAATTCAACAATAGAAAAACCTAAATTTACACTCAATATTAACAATAATAATCCAATCAATTTTTCTATTAATTCAGATAAAAACTCTTGCTGCTCAAGTAGTTGTGAATGCAAAGAAGAAAAGAGAAAATTTTCATTTATTAATGCTTTAAGATATGGTTTTATAACCCTTTTAGGAGATATTGCAAAACCCCTTTTTTGGGGTCTTATAATAGGAGCTGCAATAACTGTAGCAATTCCACAAAACTTAAGTGCACTCTTGAGTGAGTATGTGTGGCTATCATATATATTAGCTGTTATAATTGCTATTCCTATGTATGTTTGCGCCACAGCTTCACTTCCAATAGCAGCAGCTTTGATGTTAAATGGAGTAAGTGCTGGCGCTGCTTTTGTATTTTTAAGCGCTGGTCCCGCAACAAATACAGTAACAATAGGAGTTGTTAAAAAGATGCTAGGCAATAAAGCAGTATTTATTTATCTTGGAGTTATAGCTATTGGCTCAGTTATTTTTGGGTTAGGACTTGATTTTATATTTAAAGATATAGATGTAAAAACTATTGTCCATATAGAAGAGAAAGCATCTATTTTAATGATTGCAAGCTCTATAATTTTATGGATACTTATTTCATATCATATTTTAAAAGATAAACTTACCAAAAAAAGTTGTTGTAATTAATAAATATAAAATTTTTAAAAAATGATAAAAAGAGAGAGGCTACTCTCTAATCTGCCCCTCTCCATAAATTTTATATTTATATGTTGTCAAATCATTTATACCCATTGGTCCTCTTGCATGAAGTTTATTTGTGGAGATTCCAACTTCTGCTCCAAAACCAAAAACTCCACCATCAGTAAATCTTGTTGAAGCATTAACATATACACAAGCTGCATCGATTTCATTTAAAAATTTTTCTGCAGTTGTGTAATTCTCTGTAACAATAGCCTCACTGTGTCCGCTTCCATACTTTCTTATATGCTCAATTGCTTCATCAACTCCATCAACAACTTTTATTGATAAAATATTTTCAAGATATTCTGTATGAAAATCCTCTTCAGTTGCCTCCTCTACATCTATAACCTCTCTTGTTAGTGCACAACCCTTTAAAGTTGTTAAATGAGGTTTAAATGCTTCATATAGTTTTAATAGCATCTCATCTTTGATAGCATAATCTACCAATAATGTCTCCATAGCATTGCAAACGCCGGGTCTTTGAACCTTTGCATTTACAGCTATTTTTATTGCCTTTTCAAAATCTGCATCTTTATCTATATATGTATGGCAAAGACCCTTATCATGCTTTACTACAGGTACTGTAGCATTTTCACTAACATATCTAATAAGAGCCTCTCCTCCTCTTGGAATAATCAAATCAACATATTTATCCATCTTTATTAGTTTACTAACTCCTTCTCTACTATAATTAGGTAATAATGAAATAATATCTTTTGGAAGACCATTTTCTTCTAAAACATTTCTTAAAATATTAGCAATTGCTTCATTTGAATTTTTTGCCTCTTTGCCACCTTTTAAAATACATACATTTGAACTTTTAAAACAAAGAGCAGCAGTATCACTTGTAACATTTGGTCTTGATTCATATATTATTCCTATTACACCAATTGGAATAGATACTTTTTCTATTCTAAGACCATTATCTAAAACCCATCCATCTAATACTCTTCCAACTGGGTCTTTTAACAAAGCAATCTCTCTAATAGATTGAGCCATTGCAGTAACTCTATTTTTATTAAGTAGTAATCTATCTCTTAAAGCCGAAGACAAAGCATTTTCTTCAGCATATTTCATATCTAATGCATTTGCTTCTAAAATAGTATCTATATTTCTTTCAAGCTCATCAGCCATATCATATAAAACTTTTTTCTTTTTTTCTCCATTAATTGTTGATAAAATTGAAGCACTTTTTTTAGCTCTTTTTAAAAACTCCTCCATAACCCACCTCTTTTTTATTTTATTTTATCTATAAACTGCTTTTTATGTAATTAAATTTTTATTTAATAGGCTTTTAAGTTCAATAATAAAATAATATAAGAAATTTTTATAAAGGATAAATATGGAAAAAATTTATGATATTGCTATTATAGGTGCTGGACCTGCTGGAATTGGAACAGCTATTGAGAGTTTTATTTTTGGAATTAAAAATATTTTATTAATAGAAAAAGCAGATAATCACTCAGCAACAATTAGAAATTTTTACAAAGATAATAAAAGAGTAGATAAAGATTGGATGGGCCAAAAGGTAGAGTGTGAAGGAAGAATCATTTTTATGGATGGAACTAAAGAGACAACTTTAGATCTTTTTGATAAACTTCTTGATAAACATAAAATAGATACTCTTTTTAAAACTGAAGTAGAAAAAGTTGAAAGAAATAACGATTTTTTTGAAATATTTACTACAAATAATGATAAATTTTTAGCAAAAAATGTTGTAATAGCTATTGGAAAAATGGGAAAACCAAATAAGCCCTCATATAAAATCCCACCATCTATCAAACAGTTTGTAAATTTTAATCTTGATAAATGCTCAAAAGGAGAAAAGATTTTAGTTGTTGGTGGAGGAAACTCTGCAGCCGAATAAGCCTATTTCTTAGCTGATACTAACGATGTTACTTTAAATTATAGAAGAGAAAAATTTACAAGATTAAATCCAGAAAATGAAAAAATTGTAAATGAATATATAAAAAATCAAAAATTAAAATTAAAACTTGGAGTTGATATCATATCACTTGAGAGTGAGCATGGAAAACCAAAAGTAAATTTTACAGATGGCTCAAGCCAAATATATGATAGGATAATTTATGCTATTGGAGGAACAACTCCAACAGAATTTTTAAAAAAGTGTGGTATTGAAGTTAAAAAAGGCAAAGTTGAAGTTGATGAAAATTTTGAAACCAAAACTCCTGGACTTTTTGCAGCTGGAGATATAGTTACAGAAACTGGAGGTTCAATAGCAATTGCTTTAAATCATGGCTATAAAATAGCTTCTTACATAACCAAAAAAATAAAATCATAAAGCATTGGCAATAATTTCTTTGTCAATGCACTCCACATTTTCAGTATCTAAAATATTGGCTTTAATTGTTACAATGTTTCTAATTGAATTTAAATAGTTAGAAACCTCATTTTGAGAACATTTTTTTGAATTATAAATTATATCTATAAATTTTTTATCAAAATTCCACTTTTCAAATATTAAACAAGATACATCAATAGTATCATATTCTAAACGCTCTTTTTCAATATTGTCAATATCTTTTAAACTTTTTTCTTCTTCAACAATTAAAATACTGTTTTCTTTAGCATATTTTGCTAATACAATTTTTCCAATGTCTGATAAAAAAGAAGAGCTTTTTAGTAATATTGATAAATTTTTATTTTCTTTAAAAAATTTTTTTGAAATATTTTGTTTTAATATAGATAAATTTAAAAAATCTAATTCATTTATAGAATATGGAGATAGATCAAATTCAAAACTTTTCTCTAAAGCTGAGTAAATAGCAAAATTTATAATTTCATCAAATCCAAAAAGAACTATTGCATGTCTTAAATCATGTATCTCATGAGAAAAACCATAATATGGTGAATTGGCTAATCTTAAAATATCTACAACTAAAACTGGATCTTTTTTTATTATATTTTCTAGATCTTGAGCTGTTGAATTATCATCTTCATAGGATATTTTTAGTTCTTGAACTGTCTTTGGAAGAGGAGGAAGTTTGTCAATTTCATTAATAATAAAATCTTTTATACTCATCTTAATAAATCCCTTAGGCTGATATGTGGATTTTTACCATTTAATATTTCATATACCTCTTTTGCTATTGGAGTATATATATCATTTTTTTGAGCTATTTTTATAATAGCCTCACTCGTATATACCCCTTCTGCAACCTCTCCAAGCTCTTTTAATATTATTTCTAAATTTTTCCCTTGTGCTAGTCCAAACCCTACTCTATAATTTCTTGAAAGATTGCTGCTTGCAGTTAAAAAGAGATCCCCTGCTCCACTCAAACCCAAAAAAGTTTCAGTTTTTCCACCAAAAAATTTTCCAAATCTCTCCATCTCAACTAAGCCTCTTGCCATTAAAGCTGCCCTTGCATTATTTCCAAGTTTCAATCCATCACATATTCCAGATGCAATAGCTATAACATTTTTATATGCTCCTGCAATTTCGGCACCTATTACATCGTCACTTATATATGTTTTAATAAAATCTGGAAAAGCATTTGCAAATTTTAGAGCTAACTCTTGATTTAATGAATTTACAACTAAAGCTGTAGGTAATCCCTCTTTTACCTCTTTAGCAAAAGATGGCCCAGTTAAAAAGGATATATGCTCCTTTGGTAAAAATTTTTCATATATTTGATTTAAAAATTTTCCGCTTTTAACATCTATCCCTTTTGAAGCAACTAAAACTTTTTTATCTCTATCAAGTCCATTTTTTTCAAGCCACTCTCTTGTAACTTGGGCTGGAAGGGCAATAACTAAATATTCAAAATTTTCAAGTAAATATTTTAAAGTTGTAAAATTTGGAATCTCTTTTTTATGTCTTGATGTTATATATACACTATTTTTTTGAGATAAGGCATACTGCAATGCCTGTCCCCATTTTCCTGCACCAATTATACCTATTTTCATTCATTGCCTTTTATAGATGAATTCAAAAGTTCTTCTTGAAATTTTTTAATATTATCTTTTTTACCAATAACCACCAATATATCACCTGCATCAAGTTTGTGTCTTATACCCTTAGTTATAAAAGTAAACCTATTTCCAAGCTCTATATCTACTATCCCAATTACAATAATATCAAATCTTTTTTTTATTTTTGCATCAGTTATATCAATTCCATCTAAAAAAGAGTTTTTTGGAATTTCAATCTCATAAAATGCTATATTTGGGTCTTGTAAAATATTATCAATAGCTTCTGCTACAGCAGGTTTTTCAAGAATAAAGTATATTTTATTTGCTGCAACTTCCATTGTATCAATAACTTTATCTGCCCCTGCAAGTTTTAATTTTCTCTCAGTCTCTTTTGACTCACAAATTGAAATTATTTCAATTTTGCTAAAAATTGCTTTTAATGTAATTGTAAGATATATATTTACCTCTTCATCATCATATGCACAAAATACTTTTTTAATTCCATTATCAAAAATAGTATTTGCAATATCTTCATCATTTTCAATATCTACTATCAATATATGTTCGTAACCGTCTACAGATGCATGCTTTAAATTTTTTTTATCTGATTCGGCAATATAAACATCATATCCATTATTTAATAGATATTTACCTATCTGTTCACCATATCTTCCATATCCAAAAAGTAATATTTTATCTTTTTTCTCTTGCATGGCTCAATGTACTTTCTGTAATTTGTGATTTAAAATTGTTGATAGAGAGATTATAACCAAGTATAATTAATATATCATTTGCTTGTAATTGAAAATCATCTTCTGGATTAAAATAAAATTTTCTATCGATTTTAGGCTCTAACTCTTTTTCAAAGTGTCTGATAACTCCAAGAAGAATTATTTTATATTTTGCAAAATCCAAATCTTTTATTTTTTTGTTTTCCAAAAAAGAGCCTTTTAAAACCTCTACCTGATCACATAAAGCATTTTTTTTAGCAGTTAAAATATCATTAATTGCTGTTATTGCTATTGGTTGCTCAATAATTTTTGTAGCATAAACTCCTGCAGTATCATATGGTGAAATTAGATAATTAGCTCCTGCAAGTTTTAATTTTTTATATGAGTTTTTATCAACAGTCCTTGAAATTAAAAATATATCTTTGCTAAAACTTCTAACATTTAAACAGATAAAAATATTATGCATATCCTTATCTGTCATTGCTAGAACAGATTTTATTCTTTCAAAATCCAATTTTTTAAATAAATCTTTTTTTGAAGCATCCTCTTTTATGGCATAATAACCTTTTTTTAAAGCCTCCTCTACTTTTGTTTCATCTAAATCTACTATTAAAAAATTTTTATTATCTTTTTTAAATCTTTTTGCAATTAAATCTGAAATGTGAGTATAACCACAAATAAGATAAACATTATCCATTTTATTTATTGTATTTAATATTTTATTCTCTTTTACTTCATGCATTTTCTCATTAAAAGCAGATACAATTATTGAAGTTGCAAATGAGATAAGTCCTACTCCAGTTAAAATAATAAATAGAGTTATACCTCTGCCTTCATTAGTAACTGGAGTAATATCACCAAATCCAACAGTTGAAATTGTAACTAATGCCCAGTAAAAGGCATCAAAAAGTGTAGAAATATTTGGATTTTTTTGCTCTTCAAATACATATATACTAATGCCAGATATTAAAACAACAAATGCAACTAATAATAAAAGGGTAAATAGTTCAAGCTTTTTTGATGCAAGAACTTGTAAAAAATGAGTAACACTTTGAGAATATCTCAAAAGTTTAAATACTCTAAAAAGCACGAAAATTCTTAAAATTCTTAACTCTCTATAACTTGGTAAAATTGCTAAAAGATCAATTATTGCCAAAGGTGAAGTAATATATTCTAACTTTTTTTTCAATATCTCTTTTAAAACACTCTTTGTGTCAAACTCTTTTTCTAAAAAAACAGAATTTTCAAACTCCTCTATAATAATTTTTCCAACATCATTATAAACCCAAAGCCTTAACAAATATTCAACAATAAAAACACCAGTTACAAAATATACATCATAATAATAAAGCCATTTAGAAATAGGTGTTTTTACCTCTTCTATTATTATAATAACACTTGAGAGAATAAGAAAAATCATAAAATAGTCAAAGTATCTTTTTAAAGGATAATTTTCATTTTCCAATAAATTTTTAAAAAAAAGTTTTACTTTTTTATATCTTTGTGATCCCTCAAGCAAAAAAGCTATATCAACTAAAATCTGCGAAAATTTCAAGATAGTTTTTTCCTTAATATTTCATTTACAAGTTTTGGGTCTGCTTTTCCCTTACTTGCTTTCATTACTTGACCAACAAAAAATCCAAAAAGCTTCTCTTTTCCTGCTTTATATTCAGCTACTTTATCTTCATTTTTAGAAAGAATTTCATCTATCATAGCCTCAATTGCACCAGTATCGCTTATCTGTTTAAGTCCCAATTTTTCAATAGCTTCGTCAACCTCAACTCTATTTTCCATAAGAAAATCAAGTACATCTTTAGCAGCCTTACCGCTTATTGTTTTATCTTCTATTCTTTTTACAAGTTTTGCCAATTTTTTAGCATCAACTGGTGATTCTGTTATATCAAGGCCAGCTTTATTGAGTCTTGCTGCAAGCTCAACTGTAAGCCATGTAACACCGTTTTTTGCTTCAATATTTTCTTCCATCATCTCTTCAAAAAACTCTGCCATCTCTTTTGAAGAGGCAATCAAAGCTGCATCATATGGCTTTATCTTATACTCTTTAATAAATCTTTCCTCTTTTTCATCTGGAAGTTCTGGAATATTTTTCGTCTCTTCAAAAAAACTCTCTGGAATAATTACAGGAAGTAGGTCTGGATCTGGAAAATATCTATAATCTGCACTCTCTTCTTTTCCTCTCATACTTCTTGTAACACCTTTTTGAGAGTCAAAAAGCCTTGTCTCTTGAACCACCTCTTTTTCATATACTCCATCTTCCCATGCTTCTATATGTCTTTGTACTTCATAATCAATTGCTTTTTGTATAAATCTAAAAGAGTTTAAATTTTTAATCTCAACTCTTGTATAAAGATTTTCATCACCTTTTGGTCTGATTGATACGTTAGCATCACATCTAAAAGATCCTTCTTGCATATTTGCATCACTAATATCAAGATATCTTACTATTGCATGAAGCTTTTTTAGGTATTGTACTGCCTCTTCACTGCTTCTAATATCTGGCTCACTTACTATCTCTAAAAGAGGAGTGCCAGCACGATTTAGATCAACTTTACTTATTTCACCTTCATGAATGTTTTTTCCTGCATCCTCTTCTAAATGGGCTCTTGTAATGCCTATTTTTCTTTTTGACCCATCCTCTTTATCAATAAAAAGATAACCATTTTCAACAATTGGAACTTCAAATTGGCTTATTTGATAACCTTTTGGAAGATCAGGATAGAAATAGTTTTTTCTATTAAAAATAGATTTTTTATTTATTGTTGCATTTATAGCCCAACCAAACATCATGGCTTTTTTCACAGCTTCTTCATTAATAACAGGTAAAGCACCTGGAAGAGCTAAGCATGTAGGACAAGTGTTTTTATTTTGAATATCAGCAAAACTTGTGGGACAAGAGCAAAACATTTTTGTTTTAGTATTTAATTGAACATGAACTTCTAAACCTATAACTACCTCAAATTCCATAAAATTCCTTTGATTTTTTCTTTTGATTTTACAAAATTATTGATAAAAAGAGGGTTAAATGGAGATTAGTAATTAGTAATTGGTAATTGGTAATTGGATGTTTAAAATTGAAACTTTCATTACACTGCTAATAAAACTTCGAGTTCGGAACTCGAATAATTCGAATAAATTTATTATAGTTAAATGTAAAATTATTAATACACTAATACACCAATATACTAATTACCAATATTTATTTACAAAATATCTAATAGAAGCAAATCCAGCAGCTTTTCTTATTTTTATTTTATTAATCTGTTCTTTAGTAATTATTCCTCCTAAAGCAATAACTGGAATTTTTGATTTTAAAACAACTTTTCTAAGATTTTTTAATCCTTTTGGCTCACCCTTATTTGGAGTATAAAAAATGGGACTATATGTAATCATATCTGCCCCTAAATCAATTGCTTTTTTTATCTCATAAAAATTGTGTGTACTTGCAATTACAAAAAGCTTTTTTCTTTTTGCTTGTTTGATAAGATTCATCTTTGAGGAAGGAAGATGGACTCCATCAAATTTATATCTATATGCTATATCTATATTAGAATTTATCAAGATTTTTGAAATTTTTAGATTTTTAGATTTTTTTAAAAAATGGATAGATAAAGATTTAAAATTTTTACTTTTTTTATCTCTAAAACATATCATATCTACTTTATGTTTATTGACAGCAATTTCTAAAAATTTTTTTAGCTTTGTTGGATTATCTGTATAAAATTTAGGATCAGTTATAAGATAGGAGAGAAGTTTATTCATTTATTTTATGTTTTATAGACTCCAAAATTCTTGTCTGTTTTTTTAATTCTTTTATTTTCTCAACCTGAATATTTGCAATTTCTAAAAACACAATAAATAAAAGCCAAAAAACTGAAGATAATATAACAGCAACAAGAGCTGGAAGAAAGCCTAGATTAATAAAAGATTGGAAAAAGAAAAAGGCGCTTAAAATTAAAAGCGCCCAGAAAATTCCAAGTAGAAAACTTATAACATTTTCTAACAAAGTTTTTTTCAATTTAAATCCTATAAAGATTCCTCATGCAACAATACTGCTCCAGCAAGATAAACATAAGTAAGTATCATAAATATAAATGTTTGTAAAAATGCACTAAAAAGTAGCAATGCAAAAGCTGGTAGAGGAACTATCCAAGGTGCAAGCATTAAAAGAACCCATAAAAATAGATCATCACCTTTTATATTACCAAAAAGCCTGAATGACAAAGATATAATTCTTGAAATATGAGAAACTATCTCAATAGGAAACATCAATGGTGCAAGTAATTTTACAGGTCCTGCAAAGTGAGCAAAATAGTGAACAACACCATTTTTTCTTATACCTTCATAGTTGTAATAGATAAAAACAATTAATGCTAACGCTAAAGTAAAATTAATATTCCCTGAAGGTGATTCAAAGCCAGGAATGATACCTATCATGTTTGCAACAAATATAAAAAGTCCGAGTGTAGCAACTAATGGCAGATATTTTTTTGCATTACTTTCACCAATAACATCTCTGCCCATTGCAATAACGCCTTCAAGATAGGCTTCCATTATATTTTGTACACCTTGAGGAACTACTCTTAAAGATTTTGTAGCTGCTTTTGCCAATATTAAAACAATAATAGCTGCAAGTATTGTATGAGCTACAAAGATAAATGTATGGTCATGAGAAATAGTACCTAAAAAAGTAAAGATTCCCTCCATTTCATCTCCTAATAAATATTTTGATAAATTTTATCTTTTTTTTGATTAATGGTGTATTAATTTTTCAAAAAATTTTTATAAAAATTTAATATATTTATTTTTTACACATATTTTTTACCCTGTCCAAGCCTATATATCGCAAAATCATATTTAACAGGATCATTTGGATCAAATTTTTTTAAATTTTGTGTTAACTCAATTGCAGCCTGAAGATCATAATTTTTTCTATTTAACAATCCTATCTTTTTTGAAACATTAAATGTATGAGTATCCAATGGAATTACGAGATTTTTTTTATCAATCTTTTTCCAAAGCCCAAAATCGATACTATCTTTTCTCACCATCCACCTAAGATACATATTCCATCTTTTATAACAAGATTCACCTTTATATTTTTTCTTTGGTTCTTTTCCTATTAAAAAATTGTATCCATATGAAGAATAACTATTTTCCTTTTTGAAAGCTTTTATTAAATTACTTATTCCATCAAGAACATTTTCTTCTTTTTTATATCCTTCATAAAAGATATCCTCTAAATTGTCTACTCTTTTTAGAGTTAAAAAAAGATTTGCCACATCTAATGGTTTTTGAAAACGGTAATATTTATCTATTTTTAATATCTCTTTATCACTCTCTTTCAATAAAGAAAAATCTAAAGAATCTAAAAATTTCACAATTGCTTTTGCATTGCCATATGCAAAAAGAGCACAAATTAGAGCTATTTTTTCATTTTTATATCTTCTTGCTACTAAAATTGGATCTGGATTTTCATAATTTACTTCAAAAAAATTGTCTCTCTTTTCAACCTCTTTATCAAGCAACTCTTTTAATCTATCAAAATTCAAAATTCTCCTTCTATTAGAGTTAAGCATTAAGTACTAAGAGTTAAGATTTTTTATTATTTACTTTTTCTTTCAGCCTTAAACCTAATTCCCAATGACTAATGACTAATGACTAATGACTATTTTCTAAAACTTAAAATGCTCTCCAAGATAATGTTTTCTAACTTCAGGATTTTCTGCTATTTCTTCGCTTGTACCTTGAGCTAGTAATTTTCCATCTCTTATAACATAGGCTCTATCACAGACACTTAATGTCTCTCTTACATTATGGTCCGTTATCAAAACACCTATATCTATTTCGATAAGCTGCTGTATAATATTTTGAATATCAATAACAGCAATAGGATCAACACCAGCAAATGGCTCATCTAAAAGTAAAAATTTTGGCTCATTTACCAAAGCTCTTGCAATCTCGCATCTTCTTCTCTCTCCACCACTTAAACTAATACCTTTTCTATGTCTTATAGGTTCAATATTAAAAAGCTCTAATAACTCTTCTACTCTTTTTTCTCTCTTTTCTTTATCTAAAACTCCAGCTTCTGCTGCAAGGTAGAGATTTTCTTCAACACTTAAATCTTTAAAAATACTTGATTCTTGTGGTAAGTATCCTATACCGATTTTAGCTCTTTTATGAAGAGGATAAGATGAAATATCTTTATCATCAAAAAAAACTTTTCCATCTGTTGCACCTATAAGACCACAAATCATATAAAAGGTAGTTGTTTTTCCGGCACCATTTGGTCCAAGAAGTCCAACTACCTCTTTACTTTTTACTTCAAGATTGATATTTTCAACAATTATATGATTTTTAATAACTTTTTTTAAATTTTTAGCAACTAATTTATGCATATATAATCCTGTATTCTCTTTTACTATCAACTGGTTTTATCTCAATTATCATATATTTAAATCCCAAATTTTGAATAAACTTTTCAAGATTCTCATCTGGCCACTCTATAAGATGATAACCACTCTTTCCAAGTTCTTCGAAAAGTCCTAAAGTCATAAATTTGTCAAATGAAGTCTGATAAAGATCATAATGATAAATTTTATCTCCATAAATTTGTAAAATTGAAAATGTAGGAGAAGAGACTTCATTAATGCCAAGTTTCTTAGCTAAAGCTTTAACTAAAGTAGTTTTTCCACTACCCAGATTTCCTTTTAAAAGAATAATATTAATATCTTTTTTCAAAATAAAATCAACTAATTTTTCTAACTCATTCTCTGACAAAATAAATTTTTTTTCCATTTTATCTACTTTGAGAGTTTATTTGAAATCTCTATAATTTCATTTAATTTATTATAAGCTTTTTTAGAATCTATCGCTTCATTTGCTAAATCAATTCCCTCTTCAATTGAAGATGCTTTTTCATCAACAACCAAAGCAGCAGCTGCATTTAAAACTACAATATCTCTTTTTGCTCCTTTTAATTCTCCAGTTAAAATATTTTTTGTAATTTTAGCATTCTCTTTTGCATCTCCACCCAATATTGCATTAAATGGAGAATAAGGTATATTATACTCTCTTGGATCGATTATAAATTCATATATATTTTTATTTTTTACCTCGCATGCATATGTAATATCACTTATACTTATCTCATCCATTCCATCACGGCTGCTTACAACTATTGCTCTTTTTGTATCTATTAAAGTTAACGCCTTTGCAATTTTTTCAATATAGTTTTTATCAAATACTCCAAGTAAATACTTTTTTGCTCCAGCGGGATTTGTTAAAGGTCCTAATATATTAAAAATTGTTCTATGTGGCAAAGATTTTCTGATAGGCATAATATATTTCATTGCTGGATGAAAATTTTGTGCAAATATAAAACAAAAACCGCATACCTCTAACATTTTTACTTGATTTTCAGGAGATAGATTTAAATTTATCCCAAGCGCTTCTAACATATCTGCACTGCCACTTTTACTTGTTATACTTCTGTTACCATGTTTTGCTACATAACTTCCAAGACTTGCAAGTATTATTGCTACTGTACTTGAAATATTAAAGCTTCCGCTTTTATCTCCGCCTGTTCCCACAACATCTATAAGCTTTTCTTGAAGGTCTTTAGAAACAGGAAGTTTTATAGAGTACTCTCTCATAACTTTTGCTGCAGCTGCAATCTCTTGGGCACTTTCACCCTTTTCGTAAAGCTCTATTAAAAAATTTTTAGCCTCATCTTCGCTCATTTTATTTTCAAAAAGTATTGTAAATTTTTCATAAGCTTCATTAAAATTCATAAATTTTCCTTATATAAAAATTTTATTACAAATGGAGGGATAATTGTTGTAAAAACAATTACTAAAATTAAAGCTGCATAAATTTCATTAGTGAATATATTTGAAATTCTTCCCATTTCAGCAAAAATAAGACCAACCTCTCCTCTTGGAACCATAGAGATACCAACAATTAACCTTCTTTTAAAATCTATTGGAATAAAAAGTGCTCCTAATATTTTACCAATAATTGCAATAAAAAATATAGAGAAAAAAAGATACCAAATAAAAGCTTCATTCCAAGCTATCTCTTTTAAATTCATAGATAATCCAACAGCAACAAAGAAAAAAGGAGTAAAAACATATATAAGAGGTTTTATCTCATTTTCCAATTTCTGGGAAAATTTTACATCATAAGATAAAGCTAAGCCAAATGGAAGAAAAAATCTTCGAGATAATGCTAATCCTGCAGCAAAACCTCCTACAATTTCAGGAGCACCACTTTTTTTTGCAAGCCATGCAAAAAAAAGTACCAACATAAAAACAGATGTTGGCAAAAGTCCAGGAATTTTATTTGTATCATGATATTTTTTTATTAGAGTTGCAATAATTTTTGCTGCCACTGGAGCAATAATAAAAAAACCAAGAATAAAAATAAAAACCTTTGAAGCATAAATAAAGCTAACTTTTCCACTACTTGAAAATTCATATAAAATTGCCAAAAGTATTACTCCAAAAATATCATCTAAAACTGCTGCCCCAATAACAACTTCAGCCTCTTGAGTATTTCTCTTATCTAAATCTTGTAATACTCTAATAGTTATTCCTATACTTGTAGCTGTTATTGTTCCTCCAATAAACATAGATTCAATTTCATTAAATCCAAAAACATAATATGATATCAATGAGCCAAAAATAAAAGACAATATAAATCCTGCAGTTGCTACAAATGTAGCCATCCATCCTGTATGTAAAAGCTTTTTTAAATCTGTCTCAAGACCAACATCAAATAAAAGCAAAATTATTCCAATTTCAGCTAATAGTTTTATAACTTCATTTAGCTCAACTATTCCAAATAAAGAAGGACCTAAAATTAAACCTGCTAAAAGCTCACCTAAAACAGAGGGAAATGAAAGTTTTCTAAAAATTTCTCCAAAAACTCTTGCACTAAAAAGAATAATTAATAAAATTAAAAAAATATCCTCACTATGCATCTAAATCTCTTTTACATATTCATTCATTTTACTTTTTGGAATTGTTTTTGTTTTTGGGATATCTAAAACTATATAATTTTTTTCATATTCAAGATATTTTATGGTAATTTTATCACCAATTTTAACATCTTTACTTGCCTTAGCAACTTTATCATTTATAAAAACAACTCTGTTTGCAATCATATCTTGAGCTATTGCTCTTCTTTTTACAATATTTACAGCATTTAAAAATTTATCAATTCGCAATTTTCAAACTCCAACAATTTTTTCTTTATTTCAATACCACCATTATATCCACCAATACCTGATTTTGAAATAATTCTATGGCAAGGAACAATTATCATATATGGATTATATTTTAAAACTTGAGCAACTGCTCTATATGCCTTTGGTTTGCCTATATTTTTAGCAATCTCTCCATATGTTTTACACTCTCCAAATCCAATTTTTAATACTTCATTTCTAACTATTTGGGCAAACAGACTTTTTGCAGGTTTTAATGGAGGAATTATTGTAACTCTCTTTTCATAAAAGTAATTTTCAAACCATGTTTTTGTTAAATGGGTGATACTGTTTGTCTTTATCTCTTTTTTATCTTTTGCTACACCAACACTTATTAGATATTTATCATTTGATATTATTTCAATATCTCCCAAAAAAGATGGGAAATAATCAATATATATCTTTTCTTTTTCTAACATTCTTTATTAATTATAAAATACCAAACTTTTTAATAAACTCATCATCAATATCCAAAAGTCCTCTTTTTCTTAAATCATCTATCACCTCTTTACTACAAACTACATCTGGTGGCCACTCTCTATCAAAATTATCAATATCTGGATCTTTATTTGTTGCATCTATCATAATAAAAGGATCAAGTAAAACATCTCTTTTTGCATCTATATTATTAACAACTCTCCATATAAGCATATAAGGATTATTTAAATCGTTATTTTTTTCATCAACCACAACTAATATTTTTATATATTTTTTCAAAGGCTCCAATTTTTCAAATAGCCCTTTTACTGATCTTTTTTTATTGTAACTAATAACAACTATTGGATTTTTTGTCTCTATTTTGTACTGTTTTAATCCAGTTATATCTTCATCAATCTTAATTAATTTCTCAAGAAGTTCATTATCTTTTAAAAGCTCAATTCCAAGCTCTTTTAAAGGCTCTCCTGTAGCATCGATTCCAAGTTTTCCTCCAACAAACTGCTTTGGACTTGAATGGTCTAAATGATCAACTACTCCTTCACTTATTAAAATATCCTCTTTTTTTAATCTATCAAGAACATATGTTGCAACATTTTCATAATCGGTTAATCTTGGAGAGTCTTCTCCTAAAAATATTGCATGTTTTACAAAACTCATCTGCCCTACTCCCCAAAATGCATGCATAAACTGCTTTGCATGTCCTGGATACATAACTTTCATATTAGCTAATATTAGATTATGGAATACTCCATTTTCTGGCATATGATAATCGATCAAATTTGGAGCAGTGGTTTTTAAAAGAGGCAAAAATATCCTCTCAGTCCCCCATCCCATATATTTATCTTCTAAAGGTGGTTTACCAACAACAGTAGCAGCAAATATAGGATTTTCTTTTGAAGTTATTTTTGTAACTTCCATAACAGGAAAAGGCTCTGGCAATGTATAATATCCAGTATGATCACCAAATGGCCCCTCTATTTCAAACTCGTTTGGATCAACATACCCTTCTATAACAAAATCAACATCTTCTGGAAAATAGATATCATTAGTTAATGATTTTACTAAATTTAATCTCTCTTCTCTTATAAATCCATACATCAAAAGCTCAAATATTCCATGAGGAAGAGGAGCTTGACCACACCATATATATAAAGGATCTCCTCCTATTGCAACAGTTACTGGCATCTTTTTGTTCGCTTTTTTATACTCATGAAAAAAATGGGCTCCATCTTTATGTATCTGCCAATGCATACCAAGTCTATTTTTTGAATATTTTTGCAATCTATACATACCAAGATTTTGGATATTCCCATTTAAAGATTTTGTATAAACCTGACCCATTGTTATAAATTTTCCGCCATCTTCTTCCCAAGTCTTTAAGATTGGCAACTCATCAAGATCTTTTATCTCAACTTCTTGAGATATCCCTTTTGAATTTACTCTTTTTGGAAAAACATTTTTAAGTTTAAATAGTTTCATAAATAGAGAAATTTTTTCACTAAATTTTGTTGGAGGTTTTAGATGCAAAAGCTCTTCAATCTCTTTTGCAATTAAGTCGGGATGTTTGCCAAGTATTTTTGTAGTAATATCATAATTTGCAAAAATATTCATTAATACTGGATATCTGTATTTTATACCCAGTTTTTTATCTACTGGATTTGTAAAAAGAAGCGGGCGTGAATCTTTTTTTTTTACCTCTATATAAGCAATATGCGGAATCTCAAGATTTACATCTAATTCATCTTCTATTATTTTTAAATTTCCCTCTTTTTTTAAAAAGTCTATAACATTTTTTATTTTCATTTTTACTCCAAGATTTGGAATCAAATTTGTATATAAGTGATTTTTCAAAACATCTAATTGACAAATATCAAGTTTGTTATATGCCTATTACTAATCTTTAAATGCTATCTCCTCAGCTCTTTTTAAAAGCTCTTTTGCTCCAGCTTCTATCATAGAGTCTGCAAGCTCTTTTCCAAGCTCTTTATAATTTTCTTTTGTTCCATAAATCTTATCTTTTAAAAGCTCTTTTCCGTTTGGAAGGCCTATTACTGCTCTTGTTATAATATCCCCATTTTCAAGAAGTGTCGCTTTTACACCTATTGGTACTTGACATCCACCTTGAAGAGTATCCACAAAATCTCTCTCTATTGTTGTTTCTATTTCGCTTTTTTCATCATTTAAAGATTTAACTATATTTAAAACTTCATCATCTTTTATACACTCTATTCCAAGAGCAGCTTGTCCCATAGCAGGTATCATAATCTCTTCATCTATAGGAGTTATATATTTTACTTCATCTAAAAGGCCAAGTCTTTTCAGGCCAGCGTATGCTAAAATTATTGCATCAAACTCTTTGTTTTTTAACTTTTTTATTCTTGTATCAACATTTCCTCTTAAATCTTTTATTTTTAAATCAGGCCTTATATGTAAAATTTGCATTCTTCTTCTAAGACTTGTTGTACCAACTACAGCATTTGGAGGAAGATCCTCGATTGAAGTATACTCCTGACTTAAAATAGCATCTCTTGGATCTTCTCTTTTTGTAATAGCTCCTAATATTAAACCATCTGGCAATATTGTTGGAACATCTTTTAAACTATGAACTGCGATATGAGCATCTCCTTTTAACATTGCATCTTCAAGCTCTTTTGTAAAGAGTCCTTTGCCACCAATCAATGCTAAAGGAGTATCAAGGATTTTATCCCCTTTTGTTTTAAATATTTTCAATTCAACACTTAATCCATCAAATTTCTTTTCTAATTCATTTTTAATATGATTTGATTGCCAAAGGGCTAGTTTACTTCCTCTTGTAGCTATTATGAATTTTTTCATTTAAAACCTTTACTTTTTCTTTGGAATAAAATCTTTATATTTTTCTCTACTTGGATCTTTTTTCCCATCTAAAAACATGGTTGGAGTACCATTTACTAAAAGATCTTCTGCTCTTTTCATATCATTTTCAAGCTCTTTTTTAACCCACTCTTGATTTATATCTTTTAAAGTAAGATTTAAGCCAAGCTTTTTATTTAACTCATCCAATACCTTTTTTTCATCCTTTTCTTCATAATCAAAATCTACTTCATAAATCTTTTTTATAAGATCAACTTTTTTATCCTTTTGAAGTAAAATCATAGCTTTACATAATGTTAAAGATCCTGGATGAAGTTTTAAAAGTGGTAAATGGTAATAATAGAGTGCAAATATTTCAGGATATTTACTTACAATTTCAATAACTTCTGGTACTATCTCTTTACAGAAAGGACAGTTTGGGTCTGAAAAAATTAATATTTTATGTTTTGCATTTTTATTTCCTAGAAGAAGATGTTTATCATCATAAAAACTCTCATCAACTTTTGGTGACAAATCATGTTTTATACTTCTATTTGTTTTAATATTTATAAAATCAGGACTAATATAACCATCTTTTGCAAATATAATATCACTTTGTGAAATATTTATATTTTTATTGCCTCTTTTTAGAGTTAAATTGAATTTTATAAAATATGCTTGCCATCCTTTTGGTTTATCTAAAATTTGTTTATCTACAATTTTGACACTATTTACTTTTAAAGATGGATTTTTACTTAATCCTCTTTTTACAAATTTTATAATTTGAGCATCTGTTGCTCCAAAGCTAAATATAGCTAAAGCTGTACTAATGCTCAATAATCTCAACATCGATGACATCTTCTTCTCCTTTTTTCTTTTCCTTTTCTTTTAATTTTAAAATCTTTTTAGCAAAAAATAGTGCAACATTATGAAATTGTAAAAGAATTCCTAAAATATCTGTAAAAAATCCTGGAATTATTAGTAAAATCGCACCAATTAATGTATATATACTCATACTTTCAAACTCATCAAGAGTTATCTCTCTTTTTGCTACAGCAAAAAGGTATTCATTTATTTTATATTGGTAATTCATTAAGATATAAAAACCAGCAACTGCACTAACAATTATTTCAATAAAAGTCCAGATAGGACCAATTGCACTTGCAATTTCTACTGAAACAAAGGTCTCAATAAAAAGATACAATAAAAAATAGATCAATTTTTTACCTTTAACGATTTAGTTTGTGTAATAAATATTCCAAAACCTCTTCTTTAGGTATTTGAATTTTTTCTAAAGTTTTTCTATCAACTATTTCAACGCTGCCCTCATTCAAGCTTTTACCTACAATTACTGCAAAAGGAAATCCTATAAGCTCAAAATCTTTCATCTTAAAACCAAATCTCTCATTCCTATCATCTAATATAACTTCTATATTTTCATTCAAAAGGTCATCATATAAAGTTTTTGCAAATTCCATCTGCTCATTATCTTTTATATTTGAAACTACAATATCGACTAAATATGGAGCAACACTTCTTGGCCAAATGCACCCTTTTTCATCATGTGATTGTTCAATAATTGCAGCTATCAATCTACTTACACCTATTCCATATGTTCCCATTACAAATGGTTTACTTTTTCCATTCTCATCCAAAAAAAGAGCATTTAAAGGCTCACTATATCTAGTTCCTAGCTGAAAAATATGTCCAACCTCTATACCTTTTGTTAAAGTCAATTTTCCTCCACACTTTGGACACAAATCTCCCTCTTTTATTGCAGCTATGTCTTTATAGATAACATTTTCAAGTTTTTCAAGGTCACAACCAATTAAATGGTAATCTTTTTCATTTGCACCACATATAAGATTTTTTTCATCTTTTAAATCAATATCAATAATATATTTTACTTTTAAATCATATGGTCCTATGTATCCAGGAACAAGTCCAGCATCTTTTAATTCCTCTTCACTTGCATCAACTAATTCATTAGCTCCAACTGCATTTGCAGCTTTTGTCTCTTGTAATTCATCATCACCTCTTAAAAAGAAAACAACAATCTCTTCTTTATCATCATAAATTGCCTTTTTAGCAACTGCTTTTAAAAGATAGTATGGGTCTATATGAAAAAATTTACTTAAATCTTCTATAGTTGTAACATTTGGTGTATGAAATTTACTAAAACCACTAAACTCAGGAGCTTCTGTAGGAGGAACTCTTTTTTTCCTTTTAGCAGCTTCAATATTTGCAGCATAATTACACTGCTCGCAAATTACTATGGTATCTTCACCACTATTTGCCAAAACCATAAACTCTTTACTACCACTCCCTCCAATAGCACCAACATCGGCTTCTACAACTCTAAAATTTAGTCCTAGTCTATTAAATATCTTTTTATAAGTATCTTCCATAAGTTGATACTCTCTTTTCATATCTTCTTCATCTGCATGAAAAGAGTATCCATCTTTCATTACAAACTCTCTTCCTCTTAAAAGCCCAAATCTTGGCCTTGCCTCATCTCTAAATTTAAGATGAATTTGATATAGATTTAAAGGAAGCTGTTTATAACTTGTTACTCTATTTTTAACAAGCTCTACCATCATCTCTTCATGAGTTGGACCAAGTACAAAGCAGTTCTCTTTCCTATCTTTAAATCTTAAAAGCTCTTTTCCATATTTTGAAAATCTACCACTTTTTTCCCATAATTCACATGGAGTAATAAATCCAAGTTGAACTTCTTGGCAACCAGAGCTATCTAACTCTTCTTTGATTATATTTTTAATTTTTTCTAAAACAATCTTTCCAAGAGGTAAAAAATTGTATATTCCACTTGCTACTTGATTGATAAAACCGCCTCTAATTAAATATATGTGACTTGGTAAAACTGCATCTTTTGGAGTCTCTTTAGTTGTTGGAATAAAAGCATTACTGAATTTCACTATTTTCTCCTTCAATCATATTCATATAATATTCACATTTATATCTATTTAAATGATTATACTCTTCACCATTTAAATCAAATAGATATTTTACAGATTCAATTATAGTATCTCCGCTAGGATCATCTGCTATAGCTTTTATATTTTTCGTTGGAGAGTGTAAAAATCTATTAAAAGCATTATGTAAAATCTTTGTTACATTTTCTTCAAGCTCTTTTGGAATATACCCTTTTTTTATAGCCTTTTTAATTTCACTAATACTTGCTTCTTTTGCCTTCTCTCTTATACCTTTTATTATTGGCTCAATTGATAGAGTTTGAAGCCATTTAAAAAACTCTTTTGTATATTTTCCAACTATTCTATATGCCTCTTTTGCTTGAGCTTCTCTTAAAGCTAAACTTTTATTTACTATAGCTTTTAAATCATCGACTACAAAAACTTTAATATTTTCTATATAAAAATCATCTATATCTCTTGGAACAGCCATATCAAACCAATAACGATTAAAATCTTTTTCCTCTACCATATCTTTTGTTATTACTGGCTCTTTTGAAGAGGTAGCACTAAAAAGTAGTCTATATCTATTTATAAGATTTTTAAGATTTTCTATTGATTGTGCTTCAACATTTTCTCCTAAATCTTTTGCAACTCTTTTTGTTTTTTCTATATTTCTTCCAATTAGTATTACATTACATCCATTTGATATTAAATGTTTAGCTGCCAATTTTCCCATCTCTCCTGTTCCTAAAACAAGAGCACTCATTCCACCCAAATTTTCAAAAATATCTTTTGCTTGTGCTACAGCTGCACTTGCAATAGAAACAGGGCTTTTTGAAATGTCAGTAGAGTTTCTAACTTCCGCTGCACATTTAAAAGCAAAATGCATAACTCTTGCCAATTTTTGAGAAGCATATCCCTTCTCAAACGCTTCCTTAAATGCATCTTTTAGCTGTCCTGATATTTGAGTCTCACCAATTACAAGGCTATCAAGAGCAGATGCAACACTAAAGATATGATGAATTGCTCCATTATCTTCATAAATATCAGCTCTTCCTTCAAGTTCATCAAAATCTATACCAGATATTTTTGACAACTCTTCTAATATAAGATCACTTGATTTAAATGGATCTTTTACACTTGCAATTAATTCTACTCTATTACAAGTAGATAGAATTATAAGTTCATTAATTACACTATTTTGAATTAGTTTTTTATATACTGCTTCTCTAGTTTTTTCATCATTTAAAGCAAGTTTTTCACGAGTTTGAAGGTCTGTATTTTTATGAGAAAAGCTGACTACTAAATATTGCATTCTTAATATTCCCTATAAATTAGATTTTTCATAATTTCAATTAACTCTTCATCTTTAGAATCAATAGCATTAATTGCCTCATTACCTAATTTTTGAGCGTAATTTATAGCCTTTTGAATAGAGTTTGTTTGTATCATTTTATTTTTTATCCACTCTTTTTCTTGAGCATTTACCTCTTTTTTAAAAAGAGATTTCAATTTTTCCTTATCTTTTTCTTCTAATGCATTATATAAATATATATATGGCAAAGTGACTTTTCCCTCTTTAAAATCATTCATTGTAGGTTTACCAAGCTTTTTTTCATCAGCCACAATATCTAAAATATCATCAACTATTTGAAAAGCTAAACCTAAATTTTTGCCATAAATAGCATAAGCATCCTTATCTTTATCAGATAATATTGCAGCGCATTCTGCACTTGCTTCAATCAATGATGCAGTTTTTTTATATATCATATCTAAATAAATGTCAATATCGGTATTGAAATTTTTTGTCAAATTTACATCTAATAATTCACCTATACTTAATTGAGTTACTGCATTTGAAACTATCTTCGCAATTTCGCTTTCAAATTTTGCAAGCTCAAAAAAGGCCTTTGAATATAATATATCACCAAACATAATAGAAGTTTTATTACCATAAAGAGCATTTATTGAAGGAGCACCTCTTCTAGTCATTGCATCATCAATTACATCATCATGCAATAAGCTTGCAGCATGTATCATCTCTATAATTGCTGCTAAATCAATAGCTTCATCTTTTTTTGCAATTTTTAATATTAGTTTTGCCCTAAGTCTCTTTCCTACCGGTAATCTTTTAAATAATTCTTTTATATAAGAGTCTTGAAGTTCATCAATATATTTTTCAATTCTATTTTCAACAAGATCTAACAAAAGTGCTCCTTATATATTAGACATTAGTAATTAGTATATTGATATATTGGAAATTAGTATTAAGTATGAGTATGAGATTTAAGCCCTGAGCAATGAGTACTAAGTTTTTACTATCCACTATATCCTTAAATCCTTCAACCTTAATCCAATAACTAATAACCAATACACCAATAACCAAATAACAATTTTACTTTACTCCGATTCGCTTAAAATATTTCCCATAGATTCTATATATAATGAATTCTTTTTATTTTCCAATTCATCTTTATTTTCCTCATTTGCTATAAAATATTTTACCTTTTTTTCAACATCATCAACTCCACACTCTTTCTCTAAAATAAGTTCAAGAGCTGCCATCCATTCAATCAATCTATCTAGCTCATTTTCTACAACATTTCTATTTGCATTAAAAACAATATCTTTAAATTTGCTGCTTGGTGTACCCATCATAAAATCATCAACATCATTAAACATTTCCCCTCCTTAAATTCGTGATTCGTTATTCGTGATTGGAAATTAGCCACTTCACTGCTTCCCAGCTTCACAACTTATCCCCTTACTTTCTATGCTTTACTCACCTTTTCCTATTAATTAAAACAAAATTCTATCGTATTTTATCCTTTTATCCTATAAATAGAACTAAAAAACAGTGGAACAATATAAAGATTTATAATTGTTGCCCAAGCAAGTCCAAAACCAAGTGTTATTGCCATGGGTTGTAAAATTAGACTTTGACCAGATGCAAAAAACATCAAAGTAGACAGACCTAAAATTGTTGTTATTGATGTTAAAAGTATTGGTCTTAGTCTTAACTTTGCTTTTTCAACTACACAAGAAATATTTTTACAATTTTTTATAAAATCAAGCATAATCAAACCATCATTTACAACTACACCAGCTAATCCTACTATTCCTATTAAACTTGGCATTGTTAGATTTATACCCATAAGTTTATGTCCTAGTAAAACTCCAAAAATGGAAAGAGGAATAGAACTTAAAACTATTAAAGATTTAATTACTGAATTAAACATCCAAACTAAAGATATAAAAATTAAAAATAGAGCAATTATTGCAGCTTCACCTATCTCTCTTTTTACTTTTTTATTCTCTTTTTGCTCACCTTTTATGATTATATTGATTCCCATTTTTTTAACTTCATTTAATATTGGAGACATCTTGTCATAAAATTCATCTGAAGTTATCTTTTTCTTATCTAAACTTGCATAAATTGTTCTTATTTTATCTCCATTCTCTTTTATTAATGTATAAAAATGTTTTTTATAAACAAATTCGGCTATATCTTTAAGAAATACTTTTTGATTACTATTTGGAATGTCAATTTCAAGATTCTTAAATTTTTCAAACTTATCTTTATTTAATGATTCAAAACGTATTCTAAAAAGTTTTTCATCTTTAAACATTTTTGAAAATTCACCCTTTAAATATAGAGGTCTTAACCAAAGATAAAGATAATTTTCATCAATTCCAAGCTCTTGAGCGTATCTATTTAATTTTAGTTTTAACTCTTTTTCTCCTTCATAAGCATCATCTGTTATATTAAAAACTCCATCTATATTTTTCATATTTTTTTCAATAATTTCTATTGCTTTTAAAACATCTTCATTGTTTTGATAAACTAAAGATAGCTCTATATCACTTTTTACTATACCTGCTTGTGGTACTATTACATTAATCTCTTCAAACTCTTTATCTTTTTTATATTTTTCCACAATTTTTTTAATATCTTTTGCTATATCTTTTGCAACTCTATCTCTAATCATATCTGATGAATCATACTCAAAAGAAAAGTATGGAGTTATATATTTATCCACAAAATTTTTAGGTTTTGGTTCATGTAGATTTATAAAAATATGAAAAAGATTTTCACCCTGTTCAGCATTGTTTTTTGCATCTAGTTTCATTCCAACTATTGTAGTAACACTTTTTACCTCATCTTTTTTAATATTTTTTAAAATATCTTTTTCTACATTAGATACAATTTTTTCTGTCTCGAAAATATCATTATTTACATTAACTCTCCCACTAACATATATTTGAGTTGTATCAAACTCTGGAAAAAGTTGGAATTTAGATTTTTTTAGCATTATAAAAGTCGAAATTAAAATCAAAGAAATAATAGATACTAAAGCGATATATTTTCTTTTTAATAAAAATCCCAATATTTTTTCATAAATTTCTCCCATTTTTTTCCAAAAACTACTATTTTCTTTTTTACTTTTTTTTACCTTTAAAATATCCTTAGCATGAAGAGGAAGAAAGTAGAAAGCTTCAAACAGAGAACTTAAAAGTAAAATAGATATCATAATTGGTAAAATTTTTATAAAATTACCCATCTCTCCACTCATTATCAAAAGCGGTAAAAAAGCAAAAATTGTTGTAGCAGTTGCTGTTAATACCGCTGGAAACATCTCAATAGTACCAATAATAGTTGCATCTCTTGGATTTTCTCCATTTTCAAGATGCCTATAAATATTTTCTGCAACAACTATAGCTTCATCTACAAGCATGCCAAGGGCTATTAAAGCTCCGAGCAAAGAGAGCATATTTAGACTATACCCAAATATTTCTAACGCAATCAATCCAATCATAAAACTAACTGGTATTCCCATACCAACTACTAAAGCTATTCTATAATTAACTGTTAAAAGAAGAGAAATAAATACAAGAAGCAGACCAAATAAAAGATTTGATGTAACAGTATTGAGCCTGTTTCTTATCCAAATAGAGGTATCTGTATATACTTGAAATGTAAACTCTGGATATCTTTTTTTAAACTCTTTTAAAATATTTTTAATATGTTTAACTAGCTTTATTGCATTACCATTTTTGGATTTTGTAACATTCAAAGATACATTTTGTTTCCCATTAAAATGAGATAATTGTGTAGGGTCTGCTAAAGTAAACTTGATTTTTGCAATATCTTTTAGAAAAACTTTTTTATTTTGAATTTTTAAAACTATTTCATCCCACTCTTTTTTTATCTTTTTACCATTTTGGGTTGTAATATATAAATGATTGCCTTTTTCTTTAATGTTTCCTATAGGAAATATAGAAGATAAATTTTTTAATGCTTCAACTGTAGCTAAAAAATTTAATCCATAAGCTCTAATTTTTTCTTCATCAATTAAAATATCTAGCTCTTCATCACTATCACCTCTAATAGTTATCTCTCTTAACTCTTTTATATTAGATAGTTTTGATTTAAGCTCATCTGCTACATCTAATAGTTTTCTTTTATCCCCTTCATAAGCAATAGCTATTAAAACTAAAGGAAAACTCTTTTCTAAAACTGTTGCAACAGGTTCATCCATATCTGATGGAAGGTCTCTTTTTATTTTAGAAATCTGATCTTTTACATCATTTAAAACAAGAATATCATCCGCGCCCTCTTTTATATCAGATACAATTGTGAATCTTCCATTTTTAACTATAGTATCAATATCTGATAAATTGTTTACATTTTTTAAGCTATCTTCTAAATTTTTAACAACCATTTGATCAAGATTTTCAGCACTCGCTCCAGGATATGAACCTGTTATTAAAATTTTATTTAATGATACTGGAGGGAATATCTCTTTTGGTACATTAATATAAGCAAATATAGATAGAATAAAAATAAAAATTAAAAAGATATGATTTAATGATGGCTTATCTATAGCAAACTCTATAAATTTTTTAAACACTTAATTCCTTTGTAATATAGTCATTGGTAATTAGGAATTAGAAATTGGCCGCATTCCTTACCCCCTTACTCCCTTACCACCTCACCCCTTCATCCTTCAACCTACCCCACTAACCTTACTCACCTAACTCAACTATCCTCAAAACATAGTATCAAGAACTTGATTTTTATATTTAATCTTTTCAAGCTTTTGTTTTAATAATCTATTTTCCTCTTTTAAAGCTTTATATTCATCTAAAAGTTTATTTATATCTCTGCTTGTATAATAGATATGGTTAGTGATATAAATTTTTGGAAAAGTTAGCATAAAAATAATAAGCATTGATAAAAATATTGTAACTATAAATTTGAAATCAAGATTTTTATATTTTTCTTGTGTTTTATCAAAACTTTTTAAAAGTTCAATTTTTTCACTATTTTTTCTCATTTTTTACCTAAACTGAAAAACTCTAAGTTTAGCACTTCTGCTTCTTGGATTTTTTAAAATCTCTTCTTGAGTGGCAACGATTGGCTTTTTTGTCAAAATTTTACCTATTTCATTATTACCACCACATTCACATTTAATTGCATATGATGGACAAATACAGCCCTTTGCCCAATTTCTAAATCTATTTTTAACTATTCTATCTTCTAAAGAATGAAATGTTATTATAGCTACTTTTGCATTAGATGGTCTAAATTTTTCTAAAATATCTAAAAGATTTTCTAACTCTTTTAATTCTTGATTGACTTCTATTCTAATTGCTTGAAAAACTAAAGTAGCTGGATGAATTTTTTTGTTTTTTGGCAAATATTTTTCCAATATTTTCACAAGCTCTTTGGGACTTGTAATTTTGTTTTTTTCTCTATATTTAACAATAATATCAGCTATTTTCTTATAATTTCTAATTTCACCATACTCTTTAAAAATAAATTCCAATTTCTCTTTTGGATAAAAATTTACTACATCATAAGCGCTTAAAGAACTCTCTTTATCCATTCTCATATCTAATGTTTCACTATCAAAACTAAATCCTCTTTCCTTCTTATCAAGCTGTAAAGATGAAACTCCTAAATCAGCAAGTATTCCTTTAATTTCATATTTTTTTATAAGTTCTTCTATTTTTTGTGAAAATCTACCTTTTACAATTTTTACCCTATCTTTAAAAGATTCTAATCTTTTTTTTGAAAATTCAATAGCTTCAATATCTTGATCAATTCCAATAATTTTTACATTAGGATTTGATTTTAAAATAGCTTCACTATGTCCGCCATACCCTAAAGTACAATCTATTATATATCCATCTTTTATATCTTTAAAAACATCAACCACTTCATTTAATAATACCGGTATATGTGGTATATTCAATTTTTATCCTTTCGTAATTCGTAATTCCTGATTCGTTAATAATAACTTGGAATTTGAAATTGGCCGCTTCATCACCTTACCTCCTATGTCCCTATCCCGCTTCACTGCTTATCACCTATCTAGCTATTCCACTATGCTCTATTCCACTTTCTACCTCATTCGTCTAAATCTAACCGAAAATCTTCATTCGCTTTGCTCATTTGATTTTCTTCAAGGTAAACCAGCTGTTCGTATGCTCAGACACGAAATTCCTTGAATTTCGGCTTCGCATATACTCTCAGCTTTCGTTTCGGGCACAGACAACAAGCAGTTGTTGTCCTAAAGCTTAGCTTTGCCCTCGCTCACTTACCCCCTTACCACCTATTCCACTATCCTGCTATTCCACTTTCTAACTTCCTCACTCTCTCACTTTCTAACTTCCCAACTCACCTTCTTTATTCCCTCATATGCCACATCCATCATCTTATCTATCTCATCAAAACTTATGACATATGGTGGCATAAAATATATTATATGTCCAAGCGGTCTTAATAAAACTTCATTTTTAAGTCCATATTGGTATATTTTTAGTCCAATCCTTTCTTGAGGTGTATAACCTTTTAATTCAACAGCAGCTATCATTCCTGTCTGTCTAATCTCTTTTACATTTGGCAAATCTTTGAATTTTTGAAGTTTTTTATTTATATATTCTATTTTTATTCTATTTTTTTCTATGATATTTTCATTTTCAAAAATATCAAGCGTTGCATTTGCCGCACTACAAGCAAGAGGGTTTCCTGTATAGCTGTGTGAATGTAAAAATGCCTTATATGTATTATAATCACAATAAAATGCACCATAAATCTCATCAGTTGTTAAAACAACAGATAATGGAAGATATCCACCTGTTAAACCTTTTGATAAACACATAAAATCTGGAGTAATATCAACACTATTACATGCAAACATATTCCCTGTTCTTCCAAAACCCACCGCAATTTCATCAGCAATAAAATGGATATTATATTTTTTACATAATTCATAAGAGAGCTTAATATATAAAGGATTATACATATGCATATAACCTGCACATTGTACTAAAGGCTCTAAAATAAATGCAGAAATCTCTTGATGTCTTTTTTCAAAAAGTTTTTCTAAATTGTTTGCTGCTTCAATTGCAGCAGCTTCACTCATATCTTTTGGAACATCTTCTTGTATTGTGTTTATTAATATCTCTTTATATGTACTTTTATAAAGTTCTACATCACCAACTGATAATGCTCCAATAGTTTCTCCATGATATGAGTTTTTCAAAGATACAAAAAAGGGCTTTATTTCGCCTTTGTTTTTGTGATAATGAAAGCTCATTTTCAATGCAACTTCTATAGCACTTGAACCATTATCTGCAAAAAAACATTTATTTAATCCATCAGGAGTAATTTTTACTAATCTTTCACTCAAAGTTACAATCTGTTCATGTGTAAACCCAGCAAATATGACATGTTCAAGTTTTTCAATCTGTTCTTTTACTTTTTGATTAATATATTCATTACTATGTCCAAAAAGATTTACCCACCAACTACTTATCGCATCAATATATCTGTTTCCATCAAAATCATATAGCCATACACCTTTTGCTTTTTTTATAGGAATAAGAGGTAAAAATTCATGATCTTTCATCTGTGTACATGGATGCCAAATATGAGACAAATCTCTTTTCATCAATTCATTGTTTGTCATTACTTTTCTTCTCCTTTTTAATTGGGCATTAGACATTGGGAAGTGGTCACTTCTCCCTTTATCTCCTTCAGCCTTCTACCTCCAACCTTAAATCTAACCGAAAATCTTCATTCGCTTTGCTCATTTGATTTTCTTCAATGTAAACCAGCTGTTCGTATGCTCAGACACGAAATTCCTTGAATTTTGGCTTCGCATATACTCTAAGCTTTCGCTTCGGGCACAGACAATAAGCAGTTGTTATCTTAAAGCTTCGCTTTGCCCTCGCTCACTTCACAGCTTCACCCTTCTCACTCACCTTACTCACCTTACTCAACTACTCAACTAAATTTAACCATTTATTAAAGGCAATTTTACTAAAATTTAGAGAATTTTTCCTAAAGGATGCAAATGATTAGTTGGATGCAAAAACATAAGAAATGGCTTGTTATTACAATTTGGATAAGTACTATTGCATTTGTTGGTGCAGGTTTTGTTGGCTGGGGAGCCTATCAATACGGCTCAAGTGCTGGTGCAGTAGCCAAAGTAGGTGATATAAAAATAACTACAAAAGAGCTCTCACAAAGATATGCAAATATTTATTCATACTACAATAATCTTTTTAAAGGCAATTTTGATCAAAAAAAAGCAAAAGAGCTTGGACTAGAAAAAGAGGCTTTAAAATCTTTGATAACTGAAGCTTTATATTTAAATCTTGCAAAAGAGCTTGGAATCAAAGTTTTAGAAGATGAAGTTGCAAATACTATCTTTTCTATGGAAGAGTTTCAAAAGAATGGTAAGTTTGATAAAAAATTATATATAGAGGTATTAAAAAGAGCAGGACTTAAACCAAAAGATTTTGAAAAAAGTATTGAAAAAGAGATTTTACTTTCAAAATTGCAAAATATATTAAAACCTGTTTTAACTCCTTTAGAGTTTGAAACTTTTGGTTCATCTTTATTTATGTCAGACAAGATTAAATATAAAGTCCTAACTGCAAATGATATAAACATATCATATAATGAAAATGATTTAAAAAATTTCTGGGAAAAAAACAAAAAAAATTATATGACGCAACCAAAATTTAAACTCTCTCTTTTATGGGTTGAACCTAAAAATATTAAAATAGATGAAAAAGAGTTAAAAGAGTTTTACACAAAAAATAGAAATAGATTTGTTGATGAAAATGGAAAAATTAAAAGTTTTGAAAATGCAAAAGAGGAAGTCAAAAAAGCATTAATTTTGAAAAAAACAAAAAAAATAGCTTTAAAAAAATATATTCAATTTAAAAAAGGAAAAATAAAAGAGAGCGAAAAATTAGAATTAGAACTTACAAATAATATTTTTCCAAGTAACATTATGCAAGAGATATCTCAAAAAAATGAAAAATATGTTTTAAAACCAAAGTTAATTAAAGAAAAATATGTTATCATAAGATTAGACGAAAAAGTACCATCGCGTCCAAAGAGTTTTCTTGAAGCTAAAAATGAGGTAGTTAGGGATTTTATTAAATATAAAAAGAGAGAGAAATTGTTATCTTTAGCAAAAAAAATGTACAAAAATTTTGATGGTAAAATAACTGATTTTATATCAAGAGATGATATTGACAAAATTCCTCCGCTAGAAGAAGTAGAGGCTGCCGAATTTTTAAATAAACTTTTTGCTTCACAAAAAAATAATAATTTTATAGAGTTGGACAATCAAAAGATCGTTCTGTATAAGATTTTAGACCAAAAACTTGTTAATAAGACAAAATTGGATAAAAATAAAGATTTTATTACCGATAATAGTATAAAGGTAAAAAGTAGTTTGCTTAACAGTAATCTGCTTGATGCTTTACAAAAAAGATATAACATTGAAATTTTCTATAAAGGACAATAATTGCAAAACCAAATATTGGCAATAGATATTGGTTCCAGTAAAGTTTGTGCAATAATTGCTGAAATTAAAGATAATGATGAAATAAAAATAATTGGGACAGGTATATCTAAGTCTCAAGGATTAAAAAAAGGCACTATAACAAATATAGACCTTGCTTCAAAATCAATAAAATCAGCTTTAAATGATGCAAAAAGAGTAGCAGGTACAAACTTTACAAAAGCTATTGTTTCAATATCTGGTGCATATACAAAAAGCGTAAATAGTAATGGAATAGTAAATATTCCTAATAAAGAGATAACTATTAAAGAAATTAACAGGGTTATGCAAACAGCCCTTTATAATGCAAACATTCCTCATGAATATGAAGTTTTACATGTTCTTCCATACAATTTTAAAGTGGATGACCAAGATTTTATAGAAGATCCACTAGGAATGAATGCAAGCAGACTGGAAGTTGATGTTCATATTATCACTACACAAAAATCAAATCTTTTTAATCTTAAAAAAGCAGTAAGATCGGCTGGTGTAGATATTGGAAATGTTGTTTTAAGTGGATATGCTTCATCAATTGCAGTATTAAATGAGGATGAAAAAGAGCTTGGTGTTGCTGTAATTGATATGGGAGCTGCAACAAGTAATGTAGTGATTCATTTAGGAAACTCTATAAGATATAATGATTTCTTAGCAGTTGGTTCAAACCATATAACAAATGATTTGTCAATGGCACTTCACACTCCTTTATCAGTAGCTGAAAAAATAAAAATAGAGCATGGAAGCTTAAAATCTTCAAAAAATGAAATTATTGAGATCCCAGTTATTGGAGATGAAAAAAATACTCATGAAGTATCATTAGAAATTGTTTATAATGTAATTTTTGCAAGAGTTGAAGAGACTCTAATGATATTAGCAAAATCGATAGAAAAAAGTGGTCTTAAAGATCAAATAGGCGCCGGCATAGTTTTGACAGGTGGTATGACAAAATTAGAAGGATTAAGAGACTTGGCAGTTGCAATATTTGATAATATGCCTGTAAGAATAGGAAAACCAAAACATCTTGAAGGTATGTTTGATACATTGAATGATCCGGCTTTTTCAACATCTATTGGTCTTGTATTGTACGGAGCAGGACATTTTACCCAATATGAAATAGACTCCAACAAAAATTTAAGATATAGAGGAGAAAATTTAGGTAAAGAAAAAATCCCTATGCGAGAAAATGAGAATTTAGTTGAAGAAAAAGAAGAGAGCGAAATGGCTCAGTTAACAAAGCTTGAAAATATCAAAGATAACAGCGAAAGTTTTAAAGAGAAAATTTCTAAATTTTTTAGATGGATAACTCAGTTATTTTAAAAAGGAGATTGGATGGAGCCTTTTATTGTTGAAGAAAATAAAAAAGTGACAGGTGCAAATATAAAAGCTATTGGCGTTGGTGGTGGCGGCGGTAATATGATAGGTCATATGATAAATCAAGGAATTAATGGAATAGAACTACTTGTAGCAAATACAGATGCACAAGCATTAAATACTTCAAATGCACATGTAAAGATACAGCTTGGCGAAAAAACAACAAGAGGCCTTGGGGCTGGTATGGTTCCTGAAAAAGGAAAAGAAGCCGCACTTGAGAGCTATGATGAAATAAAAGAAAAGCTTGAAGGTGCCGATATTGTATTTGTTGCTGCTGGAATGGGTGGCGGAACTGGCACTGGAGCTGCACCAATTATAGCACAAGCTGCAAAAGAGGTTGGAGCTTTAACAATATCTGTAGTTACGAAACCTTTTAAATTTGAAGGTAGAAAAAGATCTAGACTTGCAGAAGAGGGCTTAGAGGAACTAAAAAAAGAGAGCGATTCAATTGTAGTTATACCAAATGATAAGCTACTTGCAATTGTAGAAAAAAATCTTGGAATAAAAGATAGTTTTAAAATTGTTGATGATGTTTTAGCAAGAGCAGTAAGTGGTATAAGTGGTGTGATATTATCATATGGACAAAATGATATCAATCTTGACTTTGCAGATGTTAAAACAGTAATGAGTCACAGGGGACTTGCACTAATGGGTGTAGGTGAAGCTCAAGGAAGTAATTCAGCTTATGAAGCTATCAAAAGCGCCATTGAATCTCCTCTTCTTGATAATATGTCTATTAATGGTGCAATGGGAGTATTGGTTCATTTTACTATTCATCCAGATTATCCTCTTGTAGATATTGGTGAAGCTATGGATATTGTATATGAAAGTGCTGATGAAGATGCTCATGTTATATTTGGAACAACAACTGATGAAAATATGGAACCAGATAGAGTCAAAATAACTCTAATTGCAACAGGTTTTGATCATGAAGAAGAGAAAAAAGAAGAATTAAAGCTTGTTACCCCAAAACAGACTGAAATAGTAACTACAAAAGTTAAAGTTAGTGGTAGTGATTTTGATAATACTAATGAAGAGGTTTTAGATATTCCTACATTTTTAAGAAAACAGATGGATTAAAAAAAAGTTGATGGGATTCCCATCAACAATCAGCCTATAATTTTAATAGGTCCAACACTTTCGCCATGTAAAAATTGTTGTACATATTCATTTTGACTATTTTTAAAACTCTCTTTATCTCCATATTCTATGATTTTACCTTCATATAAAAATGCAAAAAAATCGCCAGTTTTAAAACTCTCCTTGATATCATGGCTTATTAAAACAGATGTTACATTTAGTTCATTTTGAAGTTTTTTTATCATTCTTGAGATTAAATCACTTGTAATTGGATCAAGACCTGTAGTGGGTTCATCATAAAGAATAATTTCTGGCTCCATAATAATTGTTCTAGCTAATCCTACTCTTTTTCTCATACCTCCACTTAATTCATCTGGAAAAAGCCTTAAAACCTCTTTTGGTTTTAATCCAACCATCTCTAAAGATTTTTCAACTTTTTTTAATATCTCAATGTTACTTAATTTTGTATGCTCTCTTAATGGAAATGCAACATTTTCCATAACATTCATACTATCAAATAATGCTCCACTTTGAAAAAGAAATCCAACTTTCTTTCTTACTTTATAAATTGTCTCTTCATCTGCTCTTGTTACATCTATACCATCAACCAAAATTTGTCCATTATCGGCTTTTAAAAGGCCTACTATATGCTTTATTATTGTTGATTTTCCACTGCCAGATAGACCTAAAATTACTGTAGTTTTATTTCTAACAATATCTAAATTTACACCTTTTAACACCTCTTTTTGACCAAATCTTTTTTTTAAGTTTTTTATTGAAATTGCAATTTCCATATTTTCCCTTGAAAATTATTTCATTAATAGTTGAACCTTTCTAAATAGTAATGCAAATAAAGAGAAAGCCAACAGTCCAAAATCTATTTCGCTTCCTTTATGAATCTTATCAAAAATCTCACTCTTTGTCATCTCTTCACCAGCTGCTTGATAAGCCAAAATATCAGGTGTATAATAAAAGCTAAACATAAATATTGCAAAAACAGCAGTCATTGCAGCAGCAATTGTTATTTTATCTCTTTGAAAAAGTTTAAAGCTATAAGCTTCTCTAATTATAATAAAAAGTGCAATAAAATTTAGCAGATAATTACTTTTCAAAAAGATTGCTGTCATTAAAAGCCCCTCTTGGTAATGAGAGAGTATCTCTTTTTGCAAATATATTTCACTATGAAAAATCGTAGGTGCAACAATCGAACCCAATACCAATACATCGCCTAAACCAATACCAATAAGTATTATATAAATTATATCAACCCATTTTAAAATCTTCATCTTCTCCCCCTATTTTTATTACAAATCCTCTATCAAAACCTGCAAAATCTTTATAAAATTTTGGTTTTAAACCTTTTTCTTCACAATATTTAGATATCGATTCTCTTTGATCATATCCCATTTCACAAGCTAATAGTTTAACTTTTTTCTCTATTGCAATATCGATAATCTTTTTTAAAATCTCATCTCCTTTTTCCCCACCAAATAAAGCATTATGAGGCTCATATAAAACATTTTTTTCTAAATTAAAACTATTTGAAATATATGGTGGATTTGATACTAAAATATCAATTTTTTCCTCTAAACAATCAATATAAGAACAGTTTTTTAATACAATTTTATCTGTGAGTTTAAATTTTTCAATATTTTTCTTTGCTACTTCAAGAGCATCTTTTGATATATCTGTTGCAAAAAAGTTAGAATTTTTTAATTTTAAAGCAAGAATTATGGAGATAACTCCACTACCTGTGCCAATTTCTGCTATATTATATTTTTTTTCAATTTCAACATTTTTTAAAACTTCATCTATTAAAAGCTCAGTTTCTGGTCTTGGTATAAGAGCTCTTTGGTTAATATAAAACTCTTCTGAATAAAAAGAGACCTTTTTTGTAATATACTCTATTGGAAAATGCTTTTTCCTATTTTTTAAAGCTTTTATATATAAAGATAAAATATTTGGACTTATCTCTTTTTGGGAATTTAAAATAAGCCCTACCCTATCCATCTTTAAAAAGTGACTAAGTAATATTTCAGCCTCAAATGCAGGTCTTTGAGCCACATCTTTTAAAGCAATCTTTCCTAAATCTAAGGCTTTTTTAATTGTCAAGCTCTTCCTCTGTAACGCATTTTTCTCTCAAAGCCTCTTTAGATGTCTCTTCATCTTCTTGAAAGCCTAAATTTTTAAGTCTTTCTAAAATTGGTGGATGAGAGTAGTAAAAAAAGATATAAAATGGATGTGAAAGCGGAAATTGAGAATTTTCTTCTACAAGCTTTAAAAGTGCATTTCTTAATGAGCTTTTTGATGTTAAACTTGCACCATAATTATCAGCCGCATACTCATTTTTACGAGAAACAAAGCTAATTAATGGCATAAAGAAAAATGTAAAAACTGGGCTTAAAAGTAAAAATAGAGTGATAATTGTATATGGCTGATTACTTATACCAATTTGTGTAAACAGCTCTTGAGGTAGATTTGCAAAAATAAAAAATAGAGCAAACATCATAATAGCCATCATAAATATATTTTTTAGTATATCTTTATTTACAAAATGGCCAAGTTCATGACCAAGAACTGCAAGCAATTCATCTTTAGATAATTTATTTACTAATGTATCAAACAAAACTACTCTTTTTGTTTTACCAAGCCCGCCAAAATAAGCATTCAATCTATTATCTCTTTTGCTTGCATCTACAACAAATACACCTTTTGATTTAAAACCGCTTCTATTTAAAAGAGAATGAATATCTTTTTCAAGCTCTTTATCTTCTAAAGGTTTAAATTTATTAAATATTGGAGCAATTAAAGTTGGATAAATAGCATTTATTAAAATAATTATTCCAAATACAAATAAAAATCCCCAAATCCACCAGTTTTGAAAATTTAAAATAATATAACTTACAGCAGCTATTATTAATGAGCCAAATATTAAAAACAGCAAAATACCTTTTATCTGGTCTTTTATAAAAAGAGCTAAAGTGGATTTATTAAATCCAAACTTTTCATCAAGTACAAATTTTTGGTAATAATCAAAAGGTAGTCCTACAATATAGTTTATTGCCAAGAAAATATCAACATAAACGACTGATTTTAAAACTATATTGTCAATAACAATATTTTTATCTAGCCACTCTAAACCAAATCCTATCCAAAAGATAAAAAGAAGATATTCTACTATAGTTTCTACAATTGCAATTTTCTCTTTTTTTGCAGTATATCTTGCTGATTTTATAAATTTAGAAGGAAGCATCAATACTGGCTTTTGATTTTTTGCTTTTAAAACATATCCAGCTTGCATAACTGAAAGATATACTTTTATTAATACATATATAAAGTATATTATCGAAATCGCCATAATCATAATTTTCCTTAATGTTTTTATCAAATTTTTTTGATATTGTATCAAAGATAAGTTAAAATTGCATGTCAATTTAAACTATTTTTAAAGTTTAAGTTGTTTTCTTAGAAAAGGGTGATAAATGGCATTAGTTGATTTAAAATCTATCTCAAAACAGTTTGAAGCGCAAAAAATATTGTGTAATGTGGATTTTTATATAGATGAAAATGAAAGAGTTGCTATTGTTGGAAAAAATGGAAGTGGAAAATCTACTTTGATGAAAATAGTTGCAGGAACTTTAGATTTTGATGAGGGAGAGAGAAGAGTAAAACAAAATATTAAGATAAAAATGCTTCCACAAAAACCTAAATTTGATGAAAATATCACTGTAAAAGAGGAGATCGAAAATCAGCTAAAAGAATTAAAAGAGGCAAAAAAAAGATATGAAGAGATAGCATCACTATTAGCTAAAGATCCTGATAATAAAAATCTATTGGAATCTTTAAACAATTTAGCCAATTTTTTAGATTTTCATAATGCTTGGAATTTAGAAGATAAAGTGGAAAGAGTCCTACAAGAATTTGATCTTAAAATTTATGAAAATAGACCTGTAAATATATTAAGCGGAGGAGAACAAAGAAGAGTTGCTTTAGCGGGACTTCTTCTTCAAAAGCCAGATTTGCTTTTACTTGATGAACCAACAAACCATCTTGATGTTTATATGGTTGAATTTTTAGAAGAGATGATTTTAAAAGAAAAATTTACACTTCTATTTATCTCACATGATAGATATTTTATTGATAATATTGCCACAAGAGTAATAGAGATAGATGAGTGTAAACTTAGAAGTTTTAAAGGTGGATATAGTAGCTATTTGGAGCAAAAAGAGGAACTTTTAAAATCGATGCAAAAGCAGCACGAAAATCTGCTAAGACTTTTAAAACAGGAAGAGGAGTGGCTAAGACGAGGAGTTAGAGCAAGAATTAAAAGAAATGAAGGAAGAAAAAAAAGGGTATTAGAACTTAGAGAAAAAGCAAAGAAAAATCCAAGCCTTATAAGAAAAATCAAACTTGAATTAGAGCGTGAAAAGAAACATTTTAACCGTGAAGATGGTATAAACAAGAAAAAAATGCTATTTGAGCTTGAAAATGTAAGCAAGTCTTTAGGCGATAAACTTCTAATCAAAGATTTTACTGCTAGAATATTACAAAAAGATAGAATTGCTATAGTTGGTAAAAATGGAAGCGGAAAATCTACACTTTTAAAACTTTTACTTGGTGAAATAAAACCAGATTCAGGGACTATTAAAAGAGGTGAATTTAAGATAGGATATTTTGATCAGCATAGAGCTATGCTTGATGATAATAAAAATTTAATTGAAACGTTCTGCCCAAATGGTGGAGATAGAGTTGAAGTTCAGGGCAAAAATATGCATGTATATGGATATTTAAAAAACTTTTTATTTCCCAAAGAGTTTTTAGATAAAAAAATTGGAGTATTAAGTGGAGGAGAGAAAAACAGAGTCGCTCTTGCTCTTCTTTTTACAAAAAAAGTAGATTGTTTAATTTTAGATGAACCAACAAATGATTTAGATATTCCAACTATTAATATTTTAGAAGAGTATATTCAAAATTTCAGTGGCGCTGTAATTTTTGTTAGTCATGATAGATATTTTGTAGATAAATTGGCATCAAAGCTTTTTATTTTCCATGGAAATGGATATATTGAAGAGTCTTATCAAAACTATTCAGAATATCTCTCAATTGAAAAAGAGTTAAAAAATTTAGAAAATTTTGAAAAAGAGATTGAAAAACCAAAAAAGAAAAGAATTAAAATAAAAAAAGAAAAGCTCTCATATAAAGAACAAAGGCTTTTAGAAGAGCTTCCTATAAAAATAGAAGAGCTTGAAGAAAAACTAAAAGAAATAAATGATTGTTTGGCAAATCCTAAATGTTATGAAGAAAAAGGTATTAACAATTTAGCAAATGAATTAGAATCTTTTAAAAATGAGTATGAAGAGTTAGTAGAAAAATATTTGGAACTTGAAGAGAAAAGAGAAAGAATAGAAAATGGAGTTTAAAATTTTACTCCAATAAGCTTTTCTCTTCAAACTCAACTTTTTCAATCTTTTCAAACTCATCAGATATCTTTTTAGTAGTTACATGTATATCTTTAACATCTTTATTAACTGTATCAATATGACGTGCAAGTTTTTCCCAACGCTCTTTATATAATTTGAAATTTTTAGATAGCTTTCTAAGCTCTTCTTGAATTCTTTTGGCTTGCTCTTGAGTTTTTACATCTCTAACAATAGCTTGAACTGTTGTCAAAAGTGCCATTAAAGTTGTTGGGCTTGCTATCCATACACTATTTTTTCTAGCATAATCTATAATATCTTGATGATAAGCATTAATTTCTGCAAATATAGCTTCAGCTGGTAAAAACAAAATTGCCATATCAGCAGTTTTGCCTTTTATAATATATTTTGATGATATATCGTTAATATGTTTTTTAAGATTTTGCTTAAATTCTCTTTCATATCTTTTTTTATCATTTTCACTATTTGATTCAATCATTTTTGTATAGTTTTCCAATGGAAATTTAGAATCTATTGCAACTAAACCAATTGGCTCAGGAGCTTTTATAACAGCATCAGCTATAACTTTTTCTCCCTCATCTTTCAATGGATATTGAATATCATAAAGCTCTCTGTTTTCTCCAAAGATGGATTTTAAAATAGAGTTTAACTGAACCTCTCCAAAAATACCTCTACTCTTTTTATCACTTAAAACATTTTGTAAACTTACAACCTCACGAGATAAATTTTCTATATTTTTTTGAGCTTCAGCAATTTTAGCAATACCGGTTATTATATCTTTGAAAGTTTTATCAACATTTTCAAAACCCTCTTTCAATCTCTCATCAACCTTGTTGCTTATCTTTTCAAGATTTGAACTAACTTTACTATTTAACTCTTCAAAATTTACCTTTAAAGCTTTTGATATTTCATCTTTAAAATCTTTTTGAGAATTTAAAGAGTCTATAAAAAGTTTTGAATTTTTATCCATAATCTCTTGCAATATTTGATTATTTTTTTCAAAACTCTCTTTTAAAGTTTTTTCAATACCGTTATTTAATGAAATAAAATCTTGATTAAGTTTTTCACTCTGATTTTTTAGAGCATTTGAAAATTCATAAAAATGTTTATCCAATGAACTTTTCATATCATTTTTAAAATCACTTATACCTTTTTCTATTTTATTGAAAAGCTCTATATTTTTTGTGATTTGTTCTTGATTCTCTTTAGCATTTAAAAAAAGTTTTTCATCAATTTTTTCTAACTTTTGATGTAAAAAATTTTTCTGTTCTTCAAAATTTTTTGATAATTTTTCGCCAAACTCATAAAAATTTTTTGTCAATAACTCTTCATTTATCTTAAATTTATTTATCTCTTTTTTTAAAAAAATAAAAGTTAATAAAACAGAGATAATCAATACGCCGAGTAACATTTCTATAATTAACATTTATTACCTTTTTTCTAACTCCAAAAATCACTTTTCTAAAAATTTTAAAATCTCTTTTTCAATATCATCTTTTTCAACCACAGTATCGTGAATGATTGGTTTATTGAAAAGCTCTTCTATAACTACAGGAATCATAATATGAAGTCTTTTTGCAATAGTAGTTAATGCTTCTAAATCACTATATTTTTTATTATCTTCATTCAATGCATTTAAAACGGTAGGAGCAAATTTTGTCCACTCTGCAGTTGAATATGCAATATTTTTTTCATCTTTATATTTTTCATAAAGTTTTATAGTTGTTGCTGTATGTGGATCCATTAAGTAATTTTTTTCAAGTGCATACTCTTTGATATACTTTTTTATCTCTTCATCACTGCTAAAATCAGCATCAAAATCTTTTTGAAGCTCCTTTAACTCTTCACTTGTTAATTCATAGTAGTTATTCTCATTTAAACTATCCATTAACTCTTTTGTTCTTTTTGCTCCAAACTTATCAAAAAGAACTCTTTCAACATTAGATGATTTTAAAATATCCATAGCTGGAGATGTTGTTTTAATCAATGATTTATTCCTTAAATCATATCTTCCATTTTTAATTAGCTCAGTTAAAACATTATTCTCATTTGATGCAATAAGTATCTTTTTAACAGGAAGTCCCATCTTTTTAGCATAATATCCACCAAGAGCATTACCAAAATTACCGCTTGGAACTATTAAATTAACCTGTTCTCCTATTTTTATCTCATCTTGTCTTACAAGCTCTAAATAGCTGTGAAAATGGTATATTGTTTGAAAAATAATTCTTCCAAAATTTACAGAATTTGCAGCACTAAGTTTTATACCTTTTTCTTTTAGGATTTCATTAAATTTTTTAGAAGCTAAAAGATTTTTTAAAGCTGTCTGTGCATCATCAAAATCGCCGATAATTCCAATAACTTTTAGATTTTTTCCATCTTCGGTTACCATTTGAAGTCTTTGAACATCACTTGTCCCACCCTCTGGATATAAACATGCAACTTTAATATTTGGCTTGTTTTTAAAAGTATGTAGCGTTGCTGGACCTGTATCTCCACTTGTTGCTGCTAAAATAAGATAATTTTCGCCTCTTTTTTTGGCTAATGAAGATAAAATATATCCAAATGGTTGCAAAGCCATATCTTTAAAAGCTCTTGTTGGCCCATGATATAGCTCACTAATGTATAAATTCTCTTCTACTTTTATTACAGGAACAGGATTTTTTGGATCATCAAACTTATCATAAAGATTTAAAGCCTCTTTTATTAAATCATCTTCTATATCGATATCAAAACTTTTTAAAATATCAAATGCCAACTCTTTATATGAACTATTTATATGGTTTTTTAAAAAATCCTCTTTTAATGTAGGTAAATTTTTTGGAACATAAAGCCCACCAAAACTTGCACTTGGATTTAAAATAGCTTCACTAAAACTAACTTCAACTGGTTTTACTCCGTCATTTCCTCTTGTTTCTATAAAATTCATCCAAATCCTTTTAAAATTTTTTGAAATTTTAACATACTATTTTAATATATCATCTATCCAATTTAAATACTCTTTACTTCCTTCTGTTATATCTAAAGCTATAATTTCAGGAACTTCATAGGAGTGAATCTCTTTTATCTTTTTTGAAAGATTTTCAAATTTATCTTTTTTAGTTTTTATAATCATTAAAACTTCATTATCTTCACAAATCTCATTTTTCCACTCATAAACTGAAAAAATATTATCAATAATATTAACACAAGCAGCCAATTTTTCCTTTACCAAAATATTAGCTATCTTTTTAGCTTCTTCTTTATTTGAAGCAGTGGATAAAACTAAAATATAGCTCATTTTAACTCCTAAATTGGACATTGGACATTTGTAGTAATTAGTGTCATTAGTCATTAAGTTTCGAATATTTAAAAGCCATTTAAAAATTTAACAATTTTTGATACATATTAAGAATATGGACATAATTTGTCATTAGTCATTAAATTTATTTCACTAATGACCAATGACTTAATGACTTAATGACTATCTAACTTTCTAACTCTCTCACTTTCTAACTCATCTTACTCATCTACTTAACAATCTGCGTTCCAATTCCTGCACTTGTAAAAATTTCAAGCAAGATAGAGTGTTCTACCCTTCCATCAATTATATGAGCTTTTTCAACACCTCTCTCTATCGCTTCAATACAAGCATCAACTTTTGGAATCATTCCACCACTTATTGTTTGGTCTTTTTTTAATTTTTCTATTTTTTCTTCATTCAAAGATGAGATAAGGTTTCCTTCCTTATCTAAAACACCTGGAGTATCTGTTAAAAATATAACCTTTTTGGCTTTTAGGGCTCCAGCAACCTTACTTGCACATAAATCAGCGTTTATGTTATATCCGGGATGACTTAACTCATCGCTTGCAGCAATTGGAGCAATTACTGGAACAAAATTTTCCTCTAATAGATTAAAAACAACTGATGGATCAATTTTTTCTATAACTCCGGTATATCCAAACTTTTCAAAATCTTTTGGCTTAGCTGTTATAAAATGAGCATCCTTGCCACTTATTCCAATAGCTTTTGCACCATGATTATTTAATAAACTAACAATCTCTTTATTTATATCTCCACTTAAAACCATTTCTACTATTTCCATAACTTCTGGGGTTGTAACTCTTTGTCCATCAATAAACTTTGTTGGAATATTGAGTCTATCTAAAATAGAAGTTATTCTTTTGCCTCCACCATGTACTATTACAGGCTTTATTCCAACTAAATACATTAAAAGAATATCTTTAGCAAACTTCTCTTTTAATTTAGTATCAATTTGTGCACTTCCTCCATATTTTATAACAAATATCTCATCTCTGAAATCTTTTATAAAAGGCAATGCATCAAGAAGCGTTTGAACTGTCTGTATTTTCTTTTGCATAATAATCCTTTATATATTTGTCTATTTTTTTTAAAATATTTCTATCTATTTTTAATTTTAAATCTAAAATTGATAGATTCAAATTAAAATTTTCAAGTTTTACAGCATCTTTTTGCGTAACTAGCAAAGATGTTGGATGGAATTTGTTTATTATCTCCTTAATCTCCTCTTTTGTAAAAAAGTGATGATCTTCAAAATAGATCTTTTTTATATTTTTAGGAATATATTTATCTAATCTTTTTGGATTTGCTATTGCAGTTACTAAGAGCATATTTTTTGTTGGATTTAAAATATTAACAACTCTTTTAAAATCTTTACCCTCTTCTACAACCAAATCTGCATATTTTTCAAAACTTTTTGGCTCTCTATATGGACCACTTGGAAGACAAAAACTGTTTTTCAAATTCCTTTTTATTAAAATATCAAACTTTTTTATCTCACATCTATGAAATGCATCATCTAAAAATATTACTTTTGCTTTATTTTCTTTGGCAAGCCTTATGGCCTTTATACGATCTTTGGAGACAATAACTGAAGCTTTTGGCAAACTTTTTGCAATTAGCATTGCTTCATCACCGCTTTTTTTTACATCAGTTAATATTTCTCCATTTTTGCTTACAATGATTATATCTTTACTCTCTCTCTTATAACCTCTTAATATAACAAAAACATCTTCATATCTTTTTGCAACTTCAATCAAAAATGGAGTCTTACCACTACCACCGACTGTTAGATTTCCAATAGATATAATGGGAATATCAAAATCTTTTGATTTACAAAGCACTCTTTTTGTAATAACTACTGTGCAATAAATAGCTGTTAGTGGAAGAAATAAAATTGAAACAGCTCTTTGTAAAATAGAAGGGTTATAAAAATACCCCTCTATCCAACTATTTAAATTTTCAAACTTCAAACTTCAAACTTTTATTAAACTCTTGTTTTTGCAACCTCTTTAATCTGCTCTATTACATAATATACATCATCATCACTCATTTTTGCATGAATTGGAATTGACAATATTTGCTGATAGTTTCTTAATGCATTTGGAAAATCATTTACTCTTAAATTATATTTTTGCTTATAATAACTTAATAAATGAAGAGGGATATAATGAAGTCCAACATAAACGCCTCTTTTTACAAGTTCTCTTGCAAATGAATCTCTGTTTTTGTCAATCTTAATTATATAAAGCTGATAAGTATGCTCTCTTTTTTTAATAGGTAAAGAGATATGAGGTGTACCTTCTAGCTCTTTATCATATATCTTTGCTATCTCTTGTCTTCTTTTTATATGCTTATCTACTTTTTTAAGCTGAGCATGATTAAATGCAGCTTCCAATTCACTCATATCATATTTTAAACCTATATCAACTACATCATAGATATATCCTAAACTTCCATCTTTATTCCATTTTCCTGAAACAATAGCATGATTTCTTAAAAGTTTTGCTCTCTCTTCAAGCTCATCATTATCAGTAACCAACATACCACCATTACAAACAGACTCTCTTAAATGTGGATTGAAGCTAAATGTAGTTATATCTGCTCCCGTTGAACCTATTTTTTGTCCATTATAAGTAGCTCCTAAAGCCTCACTTGCATCTTCGATTATTAAAATATTATATTTTTTTGCAATTTCATATAATCTATCAAGATCTGTCGGCTGACCACCAACATGATTTATTATGGCTCCTTTTAGCTTTTTTGATCTATTCTTTGATAAAATATCTTCTAATGCATCAAGATTTATATTAAAATCTTCACTATCAATATCAGCAAAAATTGGCTCTGCATCAAAATGTCTGACAACTTCTGGTACATTTGGAAAAGCATTTACTGAACAGATTATTTTATCTCCTCTTTTTAAATCAATAGCAGTCATGGAAAGATGAAGAGCTCCTGTACCGCTTGATGTTGATAATGCATACTCACTACCTACATATTTTGAAAAATCTTTTTCCAATTTTTCTATTTTAGATTCACCCTCTAAACTTAATACCTCTTTTATCTCCTCTAACTCTTGATTTCCTATATCAGGAATATAAAAAGGGATCTCTTTAGCCATTTTTTTCTCCTTTTTCTAAATCGTTATTATGATTATACTAAAATAAAGCTTAATTAGAACTTCTAAATTTAGTAAAAATTTTTAAACTAAAGAATTTCAACAAATAATTTTTTTCGATAACAAATTCATTTCATTACAACTAAATCCGGCAATTTTTCTAGCTTTTATATTTAAAAAACCTTTACTATGAATAGTTCCTGGATAAATTTTTTCTACAATTTCAAAATATTTTTCACTTATATTTTTAATATTTTCTTTTTCACAAGCAAATTTAAACCAATAATCTCCTTTTTTCACATGATCAATCTCTTCATTCAAAATTATTTCTAACGCATCAACCATTCTCTTTGCAAAATCATCATCAAAATTTTTAAGTTTTTCTATTATTTTAGGATTTGCATCAAGTCCATTTGCCTCAAGATATCTTGGAACCACTGCCATTCTCTCTATAAAATTCAAACTTTTTTTCCCAGCTTCAAAAAGTCCACTATGCACAGGAAAATCTCCATATTTATATCCGATCTCTTTTAAAAGATCATCAATCATTAAAAAATGTCTACACTCATCATTAGCAACTTCCAACCAATCATCATAAAAATTTTTTGGCAAATTTTTAAATCTATATGCAGCATCTAAAGCCAAATCTATAGCACTATATTCAATATGTGCTATAGCATGTAGCAGTATTGATCTTCCCTCTTTTTTATCTAATCTTCTTCTTTTTGGCACTTCTTTGGGATCAACTATTTTGCAATAATTGCTATATGAAGGTATCTCAAAAATTAAAGGAGTATAACTTTTTTCTTTTTCTATTTTATCCTCTATATACGCTTTATAAAATTTTTGAAATTTTTCTATCTTTTTATAAGGATTTGATGTTAAAATTATCTCTTCTAAACTTTTGAAATAATCCATAATAGCTCCTAAAGGATAATAATGAATCTAAAATATAGACCAATGGGCGATTATCAAACAAATTGTTATATTTTATCAATAAATGAAAATGAAATTATAATAGACCCTGGGATGGGTGCAACTCCCTGGATAGAAAAAAATGTAAAAAATCCTGTTGCAATATTGAATACTCATGGACATTTTGATCATGTATGGAGTAATGCAGAGTTAAAAAGAATATATAATATTCCAATATATATTCATAAAAAAGATGCATTTCTTTTAGAAATTGATCAGTTTAATTTAGGCATGCCAAAATCTCATGCAGATGTGTTAATCGATAATGAAGATATTATACAGATAAAAGATTTTAAATTTAGATTTTTACATTTTCCAGGACACACTCCTGGATGCTGTGTTATAGAGTTTGATGAGGCTTGGTTTAGTGGAGATTTTATTTTTAAAGGAAGTATAGGAAGAGTCGATCTGCCCTACTCCAATCCTCAAGATATGAAAAATTCACTTATAAAATTTAAAAATATCCCTTACGATAAGCCAGTATATCCGGGACATGGAGGTCCAACAACTATAAAAGAAGAGCAAAGATATGTTGATTATTGGCTAAAAGCTATTTAACTAAGAATATGTTTATCAAGAGAATAGGTTTTAAAAACACCTTCAAAAACTTTTACTTCATAAACTTTTCCTACAACTTCAACTTTTGATTTTTTCCCATCTCTTTCAATCAGATTAGCTTCAAAAATAACCTCTTCTCCAACTTTTACAGGAGCAGTAAATTTAACATCTGCTGCAACTAAAACAACATAAGGATCATTTACAGCAACCATAGCGGCATAATCAGCCGCACTAAATGTAAATCCTCCATGTACAAGCCCCTCTTCATCAGCTACCATCTCAGGAATTGTTTTTAGTAAAACTTTAGAATAATTATTCTTTAATTCAATAACTTTTCCACTAAATCTCTCATCTATTTTTTTATGTGTCTTAATATCCATCAAAAAATCTCCTCATATTTTTCTTCATCAAAGCCTACAACTACCTTGTCATTGTCAAACTCAATAACAGGTCTTTTTATTAAAAGATTTTCTTTACATAACCATTCAATTTTTCTATTTTCATCTAAATTTAACTCTTTTAGTTTTAACTGTCTATATTTTGTCCCTCTATTGTTAAAAAGAGTATTAATATCAACACTCTTTAACCACTCTTTTACCTTTTCACATCCAACTGGACTCTTTTTAAAATCTATAAATTCATAATCCATATTTTTATCATTTAAAAACTTTAAAGCCTTTTTTACACTTCCACAATTTTTTATCCCATAAACTTTCATACTAACTCCTTTAATATCTTAGGTAAATCTTTTATGCTATCTATCAAAATATCTGGTTTTCCTTTTAATAAATCACTCTCTTTATATTTTCCACTCTTTACCATAGCAGTTTTTATCCAGCAGGCTCTTGCTCCTAAAATATCGCTTTCAATATCATCTCCAATCATTAAAACCTCTTCTTTTTTTAAATTCATACTTTTTATGGCCAAATTAAAAAATTCACAATTTGGCTTACCCAAAACTTTAGCACTTTTAGAGCTTGCATACTCTAAACATTTTACAAATCCGCCTGCATCAAGGCTTAATCCATCACTATCTTTAAAGTATCTATTTATATTTGTAGCTAAAAACCCAGCTCCATTTTCAAGATATCTAAATCCTTGATTTAAAGCATCATATGTAAAATTTTTATATGCATCACAAACTAAAACATATTTTATCTCACTATCTAAATCATTAAAATACTCTTTTGCTTCATCAGTAGCTATTACAAAAGCATTTGCATTTTGTGATTTTAAAAATAGTTTTGCAGCACTTAAAGCTGTAAATATCTCATTTTCATTTATATCAAATCTCATATTGATTAACTTTTCATAAAGCTTTTTTGGAGGAATCCTACTTGTATTTGATAAAAACCTTACTTTATAGCTCTTTTTTAAATCATTCAAAGCCTCAATAGCTCCATCTATTACATTTTCACCTTCATACAAAACCCCTCCAATATCAAGTAAAATACCTTTTATCATCTCTCTTTCCTTAACTTTACATAGACTCTTTTTGGTGCAGGATATCCTTCAACTGTTAAATCTGGATTTTCCTTATCTAAAAAATTCTCCAAACTCTCTCCTAAAATCCACTCTGTTTTTCTTTGCTCTTCAAATGTGGTGGGCTTTTTAGCCAATATTTCAAAATATTCAAATCCAGCCTTTTTGCACCAATTTTGTAAAGCTTTGATAGTTGGTACAAAATGCACATTAGGAATTTTGGAATATGTTTTTTCTGGGCATAAAGCAATAGGCTCATCTCCTTCAATGTAAAATGTATCCAAAAAAACCTCTCCATTTTCATTTAATCCCTGTTTTAGCCATTTTAACATTGCAATAGGATCACTTCTATGATATAAAACACCAAGACAAAAAATAACATCAAACTTTTTACCATAAAATGGAAGATGCTCAACCCCTAATAGCTCATATTTAATATCACTTTTAATATAAAAATTTATAAAATCAAACTGTGTTTTAAAAAGTGGTGATGGATCAAACCCAACAATCTCTTTTGGGCTTTCTTCTAACATTCTAAACATATAATACCCATTATTGCATCCAATATCTGCTACACTTTTTTCTTTTAAATTAAAATGGGGTTTTAAAAGATTATATTTTATATAGCTTCTCCATTCACTATTTATAAATACTCCAAAAACATCAAAAGGTCCTTTTCTCCAAGGACGAAGTTCAAGTGCAAACTCTTTTATAAACAAAAACTGCTCTTTTGTTGCTTCACCTTTTATCTTTATAATATCTTTAAACTCTATTTCTATTACTTCTATATTTGGTAAATTTTTAAGTTTTTCTCTTAAAGGTGCGATATTTTTCCATTTTAACCAGCTTTGGCGCTCTTTTTTAATTTTCTCAATATCCACAGGAATCCTTTTATGATTGGTAATTAGTATATTGGTATATTGGTTATTGGATTAAAGGAGAACGTTAAAGACTGAAGAAAAAGGGTTTAGTGATAGAAAAACTCAGCATTCAAATCTCACACTTATATTTAACGCTAATATACTAATAACCAATACACCAATATACTACTTTCTCACTCACCTCACTCACCAATTACTAATGACTAATGACTTTTTTAACTGTTTGACAAATTTTTTTGCTAAACTATTTATTAAAAACTTAAGGGAAAAAATGTTCATCCATACTGCTCTTTATGCTGAAGCAAAACCAATTATAGAGTTTTTAAATTTAAAAAAAGTTGATGATCCTTTTTTTAATATATATAAAAATGAAGAGTACATTCTTATAGTTTCTGGAATAGGAAAAATTTTAACTGCAATATCCCTTTCTCATATTTTTACAAAATATAACAGTTTTTCAAATAAAGTTTTAAGTATAGGAATTGCAGGAGCAACTAAAAATTTACCAATTGCAAAACTTGTAAATGTAAACAAAATTATTGATAAAGATACCCAAGCAGTATATTTTCTAAATGATTTAAAAAATTTAAAAAACTCTTCTCTTACAACTTCATCAAGACCTCTGCATAATGCAAAAACTGATCTTGGAGATATGGAAGGAAGTGCAGTTTATAAAACTGCAAAAGTTTATAAAAAAGAGGCAATAATATTAAAAGTTGTATCAGACTATTTTGAGCCTGAGAATTTTGAAATAAAAACTGTATATGATTTAATATCAACTAATATCAATGATATACTCAATGTTTTAAGAAATTTTTAGTTATTATTTCAAAAAATTTTGAAAGGATATAATGACTCTTCAAAAAAGTGCTACAGTAGTTGCAAGTGCTGTTGCAACAATATTGGTAATTATTAAACTTGTTGTTGGAATTTTAAGTGGATCTGCTGCTGTTTTAGCAAGTGCAATAGATTCAATTCTTGACATTGCAGTTTCTATGTTTAACTATTTTGCACTCTCAAAAGCAGAAAAAGCACCAACTGAAAAATTTAACTATGGTCTTGGAAAGATAGAAGCTTTAGCAGCTGTCATTGAGGGAACAGTTATTACAATTTCTGGATTATTTATATTTTACAAAGGCTTGATTAATATCATAGAGCACAAAAAGATAGAATATTTAGATAGCTCCATTTTAGTAATGATAATATCAATTATATTAACAGGTGGACTTGTTATATTTTTAAACAGAGTTTATAAAAAAACTAAAAATATGGTAGTAAAATCTGATGCTTTGCATTATAAAACTGACCTTTTTTCAAATTCAGCGGTTTTAATTTCCTTAGCAATTATATATTTTACAAATTGGCATTTTATAGATGGAATTTTTGGTATGGCTATAGCACTTTATATTATAAAAGAGGCATATGAGCTTATAAAAGAGGGAACCTTAATGCTCCTTGATGTATCTTTAGAAGAAGAAATTGTTGAAAAAATAAAAGATGTTATAACAAATCAGCCAGAGGTCACAGGTTACCATTATTTAAAAACAAGAAAATCTGGAAGTGATAATTTTGTAGATGTTCATATTGTTTTTACTCCTGATATTTCTCTTTTAGCAGCACATCGTGTTTCTGATAGAATTGAAGAGGAGATAAAAAAGATTGATCCAAATGCAAGATGGCATTTTACAATACATTTAGATCCATATGATGATTTTGAGATGCATGAGCATTAGTCGATAGTCAATAGTCCATAAAAAAGCTAAAAAATAATTGTAAATTCGCTCGCTTTGCTTTCTTGATTTGCTTCAATGTAAACCAGCTGCTCGATGTTCGCCACAAAATTCCTTGAATTTTGGACTCACATATACTCGCAGCTTTTCGCAAAGACACGGAGGATAAGCAGTTATCCTCCTAAAAGCCTTCGGCTTTTGTCTTTGCTCATCTTGCAAATTCTATAGCTCTATTTTCTCTAATAACATTTACTTTTATTTCACCAGGATATTGAACAGAATTTTCTATCTCTTTTGCTATCTCTTTAGAAAGTAAAACTGCTTCATCATCATTGATAAGTTCAGCATTAACTATAACTCTTACTTCTCTTCCTGCATTTATAGCATAAGCTTTTTTAACTCCTCTTTTGCTTAAAGCTATCTCTTCTATTGCTTGGACTCTTTTTAAGAAAGCTTCTAATACCTCTCTTCTAGCCCCAGGTCTTGCAGCACTTAGAGTATCAGCAGCACAAACTGCTGCAGCTTCTACAGTTTTTGGCTCTTCATGACCATGGTGTGCATATATCGCATTAATTACAACTTCATTCTCTTTATATCTTTTACAAATTTCTGCTCCCAAATCAACATGACTTCCTGCATACTCATGGGTTAAAGCTTTTCCTATATCATGTAAAAGTCCAGCCCTTTTTGCTAAAACTTCATCACCACCCATTTCAGCAGCCATAATTCCAGCGAGATATGCAACTTCTAATGAATGTCCAAGTGCATTTTGTCCATAACTTGCTCTAAATTTCAATCTTCCAATGAGTTTCAATATTTCTGGATGAACTTGTCCAATTCCAAGATCAATAACAATATTTTCACCCTCTTCTAATAGTTTTTGGTCAAACTCATTTTTAACTTTTTCATAAATCTCTTCTATGCGTGCTGGCTGAATTCTTCCATCCTCTACTAAAAGCTCTATAACTTTAGTAGCTATTGCTCTTCTATATAGATTAAATGAACTTAAAATTATTGCATTTGGGGTATCATCTATTATGATATCTACTCCTAAAAGCATCTCAAGAGTTTTAATATTTCTACCCTCTTTACCAATAATTCTTCCTTTTAAATCATCACTTGGTAAATTTACAACATTTATAAGTCTTTCAGCCGCAAATTCTCCAGCATATCTTGTTGTTGCTTGAGCTAAAATATAGTTTGCTTTTCTTTTTGCCTCTCTCTTTGCCTCTTCTTCATATTTTCTAACAATATGTGCAATATCCGCACGTGATTCCTCTTCAGCTTTTTTAAGAATTAGCTCTTTTGCTTCTTCCAAAGTTAAACCTGCATGCTCTTCAAGGATTTTTATCGTTTCTGCTAATTTTTTCTTATATTCTTCTTCTAATCTTTTTGCCTCTTCTTTTAGATTTAAAGCCTCTTCTCTTTCAGCTTTAATCTCTTGTCTCTCTAAAGTAATATGCTTTAATTCATCCTTAAACATCTGTTTTAGAGCTTCTTCTTTCTCCATAAGCTCTTTAAAACGTTTATCATACTCATTTTGAAGTTTTTCAACTTTATCTTCATACTCTTTTTTTACTGCAAGTTCAGCCTCTTGAACTTTCATTTTTGCATTTTGTAATACAATCTCAGCCTCATGCTCTATAGCTTTAGCTTTTGCACGTGCTTGCTCTTCGTAAAGTTCAAATTTACTTTTTTCTACTTTTTTTGCTATTAAATATCCTGCAGCGCCACTTATTATAGCGGCAGAACTTCCTACCAATATCTCTACCCACATCCGATTCCCCTCTTATAATTATTTCTTTCGGGGTAATATATAAATCTCCTAAAACATCATAACTATCTGTAATTTTAGAATATGTTAAGCATCTTTTTAATTCTACAAATATTATCAATGGTCTATATGATAGATTTGCAAAGAATCTATCATACATCCCTTTTCCAAATCCTACTCTTCTAAAGTCCCTGTCTACCCCGATAACAGGAACTATAGCAATATCAAGTTTTGATAATTTATAAAAAGAGTTCGCAGGCTCTTTTATATTAAATTTTTTGGTTTTTAGAGGCAATCTGTATTTTACCATTTTAAAACTTTTGCCTTCCATAAATGGAAGAAATAGATTTTTGTTTTTTCTATATTTTTTAAAAAGTACTCTTATATCTGGCTCATGTATCATCGGCATATAAAAAAGTATATTTTTTACATTAGTTGAAATAATAATATCTTCTATAATTTGATTAATTTTCTTACTAAATACTCTTCTTTCATATGATGTAATTAAATTTAGTTTTTTTAAACAAAAATTTCTAAATTCACTCTTATTATTAAAAACAGCCATTTTTTAACCTTAATAATATATAATTACAATATTTTATCAAAAGGAATATAATGAGATATATAAAATCTGTTTTTACTATTTTTTTAGCTGTTTTTTTATTAACAGGATGCTCTAAAGAGAGCCAAAAAATCAAAAAAGCAGAACAATCACAACAGCAATCTAATGAAAAGAAAAAATTTGAACTTGAGTTACAGGATATAAATGGTTCAAAAATATCTATAAAAGTTAATGAAAATGGTATAAAAATTGAAAATTTAGATAATAAAATTGTAATGCTTGATTTTTTTGCCACATGGTGTCCACCATGTAAAGCAGAAATTCCTCATCTTGTAAATATACAAAATAGATTTGGTGATAAGATAAAAATAATAGGAATTTTATTAGAAAAAGATAAAAATATTGGCGAGTTAAAAAGATTTATTCAAGAGTTTAAAATAAACTATTTTGTTTCTAATTCAAAAGACAATTTTGAAATAGCTAAAATCATTTATGCTGCAGTGCAAGCTCCAAGGAATATGCCTATACCATTGATGGTAATATTTAAAGATGGAAAATATAAAACTCACTATTTAGGTGCTGTACCTGAAGAGATGATAGTTAGTGATATAAAAAATATTTTAGGAGAATAAATGTTTGGTTTTTTAAAAAAAGGGCTAAAAAAGACTATTGATAATATAAAATCTGTTTCCCCTAAAAAGAAAAAATATGCCACACCTGAAGAGATTGAAGAGATATTAATTGAAGCTGATGTTGAATATGACATAGTTGAAAAGATAGTTGAATCCCTACCTCAAAAAGTAAACAGAACAGTATTAAAAAATGACCTTTTATATTTTTTTACACCAGTTGAGAAAAAAGAGATAGATGTAAAACCTTTTGTTGAATTAATACTTGGAGTTAATGGAGCTGGAAAAACTACTACTATTGCTAAACTTGCTTACAAATATAAAAATGAGGGAAAGAGTGTTATGCTTGGAGCTGCAGATACTTTTAGGGCTGCAGCTATTGATCAGCTTAAAAAGTGGGCTGAAATTTTAAATGTTCCAATAGTTTTTACAAAACAAGGACACGACCCATCAGCAGTAGCATACGATACAATTGAATCTGCAAAAGCAAAAGGAATTGATAGAGTTTTAATTGATACTGCTGGAAGGCTTCATACTCAATCAAACTTAGCTGAAGAACTAAAAAAAATAGTTAGAGTATGCTCAAAAGCAATGGAAGGAGCTCCACATAGAAAAATACTTGTTTTAGATGGTACACAAGGAAATTCTGCTATAAATCAGGCAAAAGCATTTAATGAGATGGTAGGAGTTGATGGAATTATTATCACAAAACTTGATGGAACTGCAAAAGGTGGAGCAATAATTAGTATAAGCCATGAATTAAAACTTCCTATTTTATATGTTGGAGTTGGTGAAAAAATGGAAGATTTAATAGAATTTGATCCAAATGAGTATGTAGATACTATTTTAGATGCAATTTTTGAAGCAGAATAAAAATGGCAAAAAAGAAAAAATTTTTTGAGTGTCAAGCTTGTGGATTTAAAAGCAGCAAATGGATGGGCAAATGCCCTAATTGCGGAGCATGGGATTCATTTATAGAATTAAATGAAGAGCAGATTGATTTTATTAAAAAAACAAAAACTCTATCAACATTTAAAGCCTCTCCTATTACAGAAATAAAAGAGGATCAAATAACAAGATTTTCAACAGATGATGAAGAGCTAGATCTAGTTCTTGGTGGAGGAATTGTTCCTGGAAGCTTGGTTTTAATTGGGGGAAGTCCAGGAGTTGGAAAATCAACACTTTTATTAAAAATGTGCTCAAATATTGCAAAAAAAGGTAAAAAAGTATTATATGTCAGTGCTGAAGAGTCAGCTGGACAGATAAAATTAAGAGCAAATAGAATTGAAGCTAATCATCAAAATTTATATCTTCTACCAGAAATTAAACTTGAAAATATAATATCTGAAATCTCTTCACAAAATTATGAACTATTGGTTATTGATTCTATTCAAACAATATATACTGAAGAAGTAACTTCTGCTCCAGGAACAGTATCACAAGTAAGAGCAGTAACATTTGAGCTTATGAGAATTGCTAAATCAAAAAAGATATCAATATTTATTATTGGACATATTACAAAAGAGGGATCAATTGCAGGACCTAGAGTATTAGAACATATGGTAGATACAGTGCTGTATTTTGAAGGGGAGTCTTCAAAAGATCTTAGAATTTTGAGAGGTTTTAAAAATAGATTTGGAAGTATTAGTGAGGTTGGAATTTTTGAAATGACAAAAAAAGGTCTTGTAAGTGCAAAAAATATCTCAAGTAAATTTTTCAATAGGAAAAAAACTCAAGCTGGTTCTGCCCTTACTGTTATTATGGAAGGCTCTCGCCCATTAATTATAGAAGTCCAAGCACTGGTAAGTGAAAGTGGATATGCAAATCCAAAAAGAAGTGCAACAGGCTTTGATTCAAATAGATTAACAATGCTTTTAGCATTACTTGAAAAAAAGTTAGAACTTCCCTTTAATCAATATGATGTTTTTGTAAATATTTCAGGTGGAATTAAAATAAATGAAACTGCAGCAGATTTAGCAGTAATAGCAGCAATCTTAAGCAGTTTTAGAAATAGAGTCATTAATCGTGAAACAATATTTTTAGGTGAAGTTGGTTTAACAGGTGATATTAGAGAAATTAGTATGTTGGACAATAGACTAAAAGAGGCCCAATCCCAAGGATTTAAAAAAGCTATTACGCCTGCTAATCCTGTTGAAAATTTACAAATAAAATGTTATATTGTTGATGAAGTTTCAAAGATTTTAGATTGGATGTAGATTGATATAAATTTAGTTAAGACGGTTTAAAATGGTTAAGTGGTTAAGTAGTGAAGTAGTGAAGTTGTTTTTATTTCGCTACTACTCAACCATTTTGACCTTTTTAACCACTCAACAAAAAAACAACTAAGCCAATTTAACTTTTTTAACAAATATAACCAAATGAGGAGTTTTTATGAGTAAGCCAAAAGCTCATATACAAATGGAAGAGAGATATGCAAGATTAGAAATTGATTATGATAATTTAGAAGAGAAAAAAGCTATATGTAATTTCGTAAATGATTTGATAGCGGTTCATAAAATTTCTCCTCAAATCACAGTTGAACCTAAAACAACTGAAACTGGAGAATATATTATAGAATTTCATGATGATTATGACAAAAAAGCTGGTGATTTTTTTGAGGATTTATTAAAAAAATTAGATATTAAAAAGTGTGATTGATATAGTTAGTTAAAATTGTTTAGTAGTTAAGTAGTAGAGTGGTCGAGTAGTTTTTATTTCATTATTACTCAACCTTTTTAACTTTTTTAACCACTCAACTTTTTTTTAACTAAACTACCAATCCAAATATAAAAATAGGCTTGAAAGAAAATAGTTAGCTGCAAATATAGTCATAGCACTATAAACAACTGCTCTAGTAGTTGAAAGGCCCACCCCTCTTGCACCACCTCTTGTAAAATATCCTATATATGTTCCAATACAGCTAATCAAATATCCAAAAACAAAAGCTTTAATAATACCCGTTCCAATATCACTAAATTCAAGATATGTTGTAATAGTATCTTTATAAGATGTAGGATTTACACCAAGAGCCATTGTAGATATAAAATATGCACTAATATTTCCTATAAAAACAAACATAATAACCAAGAGAGGTAAAGATATAGTTGTTGCAATTATTCTTGGTATTATTAAATATTTTTTTGAATTTATTGCCAATGTATCTATTGCATCTATCTGCTCAGTTACTCTCATGGTACCAAGTTCTGCTGCCATTGCACTTATAGCACGCGAAACTAACATCAAAGCACCAAATACTGGACCTAACTCTTTTGAAATAGAAACAAAAATAGTATATCCCATAAAATTCTCTGCTCCAAATTTATGAAAACCGTGATAAAGCTGAATAGCTTCTACAAGCCCAGTAAAAAGAGCAGTTAAAGATATAACAAAAATTGATCCTACCCCTATTATTTCAATCTGTTTAAATGTCTCTTTAAATCTATAAGGAGGTATAAAAAAAAGAGGTAAAAGTTTTATCTGAAATATTAAAAAAGCACCAAATTTTTCTAAACTTTTATAAAATTGAACAAAAGGAAGACCTAAATAATAAAATATTGCTTGCATTTAATACCTTTTAGGAATTAGGAATTGGGATTTTAGTTGAGTAGTTTTTATTAAATTACAACTCAACCATTTTAACTTTTTTAACCACTCAACTAATTTAACTTATTTCTAATTCTAAGCAAATTTTATCAAAACAATGTTAAAATAAAGCAAAAAAGGTGACTATGATAGGAGTAGATTTAGTAAAAATTGAAAGAATAAAAAAAATGATTGATAAGTTTGGAGAAAAGGCATTAAAAAGATATTTAAATGATAATGAAATAAAAATGGTTAAAAAAATTGAAAGTGCAGCTGGATACTGGGCTGCTAAAGAGGCTATCGCAAAAGCTTTAAAAACAGGAATTGGAAAAGAGCTAAATTTTAAAGATATTGAGCTTTATAAAGAAAAAAGCGGCGCTGTTAATTTCAAATTGCCCGAAAGATTTATAAAAAAATATAATATATGTGATACTTCACTATCAATTTCTCATGATGGAGGATTTGCTATAGCTGTTGCGGTTATAGAGTCATCCTCCAGCCACAAATGTTAACATCTCAATTTTATCCCCATTTTTTGGATGATAATTATCCCAATTCTCTTTTTTTACAATATTCATATTAACTGCTATTGCCATAACTTTATCTTCAATTTTCAATTCATTTAATATATCTTTCAATGTAATATTCTCTTTAAACTCTTTTTTTTCACCATTCACTATAAGTTTCATTTACACTCCCCCTTTGTTACATACTTTAAAATATTCACAACTGCCCATCTGTGCTTTGCATAAGCAAGGTTACAGGGATTTGCTCCAAGATTATTTTTTAAATTTGGATCAGCACCGTGATCTAATAAAAAATTTATTATATCGATATCCCCTGTATAAGCTGCTTGATGAAGAGGAGTTATACCAAAACTGTTTTTTTTATTTATATCTGCTTCGTTTAATACTAAATATTTAACAATATTTAATCTTCTTTGACCAACTGCATAATGAAGGGGAGTTAGACCATTATTATCTTGGATATCAATATCAGCATCATTTTTAATCAACAGTTTTACTTCATCTAAATCTCTTATCTTAACTGCAATATGAAGTGGCGTAATTCCAGCTTTACTTTTTGCATCAATATCTACTCCATTTTTCAAAAGCTCTTTTATCTTTTTAATATCATGATTAAAAACAGCTTCATGCAAAGGTGTCCAACCATTAACACTATCTGCAAATGAAAAGATAGCAAGAGTTAAAATTAATAATATTTTTTTCATTATATTTTTCCTATCACTTTTTTTATAAATTATAACATATTTTATTAATAAATAATTTTTCTATTTTATAAAACTTGCCATTTTAAATCTTTCGCCCATCATAGTTGGATTTATGAGAGTTTTAACTTTATTTGCCTCTCTTAGATATGCATTAAATCCTTTTTTCTCTTTAACTATCTCTAATAGGTCTAAAATACCAAAATCAACCAATGCAACAAGTTGCGTTTTGAAAGAGTCTTTTTTAAATCCTGCATTTTCAAAAGAGTCAATCAAATAAGAAAAATTAACATCATATGTAATATCGCTTTTTTTATATACCTCTTTTAAATTTAACTCTTCATCAAATAGTGGATAAACCTTATGCTCTTTATATACTCTTATGGAAAAATCTTCTCTTACTTCTAAATCTCCATAATCAAAAGTTAAAAAATAGCACTTTTCAAATGCATTTGCCATATCCTTTGCAAACTCTTCATATCCTATGGCAACTTCACCTTTTATTTGATGATATTTAGAGGCAATTTTTTCAATATTTTTATTCATCTCTTTCCAAACTATTTTAAAATCATCAACATATGCCATTTTACCTTTAAATATTAACTCACAAGGGAATGCATCAAATATCTCATTTGCAACAACAAAAGCCTCTTTTTTATTAACCTCTTTTAGACTTTTGTAATGATTTAGCTTTATTACATCTCCAAAGCTTTGTTTAAAATACTCTTCTTGAGTTTTTCTTAGATTTTCAAATGGCTCAATGATATTAAAAGAGAGTGTTTTTAAAAGTTCTGGTTTTAAAGTATAGATAAATTCAATAATATCTGCTAAAAGATATCCTTGATGAGCCCCTATTTCAAAGATAGCACAATCTTTAGATAAAACACCATTTTCAATAAGTTTTATCAAATGATTAGCAATAGCCCCACCAAAAAATTTGCTAACACTTACAGCAGTATAAAAATCCCCCTCTTTTCCTATAGCTTTAAAGTTTGCATAATATCCATCATATGCATAAAGCCACTCTTGCATAAATTTACTAAATCTAACCATTTACAACTCTTTTATAAATTTCAAGAAGATTTTCTTGTTTTTCTATTTCATATATTTTAATATCAATTTTTCTATTATCAAGTGAGTTTTTTAAAGTATCTACATCATAAATTGTCTTTTCTCCAGCTTCATATCTGCTTTTTGTATCTTGTAATAAAGAGGAATAAAGCTTAATATCCTCTTTTGCAAGATTGATTTTTTTATCAAGTATTTTTATCTTTTTCAAGGTAATTTCATATCTATTTAGCTCTTCTCTTTTGTTATCTATTTTTAAAATTTTAGATTTTAAAAAATCTAGTTTAGTAGATTCTATATTTCTAAAAGAGTTTATATCAAAAAGAGGCATAGTTATTTTAAATCCATACTCTTTGTAGCTCTCTTTTCCTGAAGGCATAAATAAAGCTGCTTTATTTTCTATCTCATTATAACTTGCAGTTAATGAAAATGATGGAAGATATCGTGCAATTGTCATATTTTTAAAATACTTTTTTACCTTCTCATCCTCTTTATATTTTTTTATAGCTATATTCTTTTCTAAGTATTCATCTTTATTTATAATGGTAAAATGAGGAAGTTTTATATTATCTGGCTCTTTGTCGCTAATATTTTTAAAATTTTTATATATCTCATTTAAACTATCTTGTAATTCAAGCAGTTTTAATTCCTGTTGATTTTTATTTAAAATTGCTTGGTCTAAAAATGAGCTATCCAAAAATCCGCTTAGATACTGCTCTTTTTTCCTTAAAACATCAATTTTTGCATTTTCAATCAACAGTTTTTGTTTTTCTATCATTAGCTTTGTTTTATAATATTTATATAAAAGATCTAAAGCTTTTGCAATTAACTCTTTTTCTCTCTCTTTAATTGATAATTTAGAAAATTCTTTATTTGCATCGGCATATTTTATAGCAAAATATATCCCGCCACTTTTAAAAATAGGCTGATCTATACTTATTTTAAAGCTTTTTGTTTCAGAGTTTAGTCCATATTGATCATTTTTTGTTTTAATATAGCTCATATTTATAGGATTTATCCAAGAATCTCTTAATTTTTTCGATTCAACCTCACTTTTTTTATAATCAATATCAAACTCTTTTTGTTTTAATGATGAAAGTATAGATTCATCACAATATAAAAGTGAAAAAGAAAAAAGTATAAAAATCTTTTTTTTCATTACTGCTCCAAAGATTTTATAGCTTTTTCAAATCTTTCAATTCCTTCATTAATCTCATCTTTAGATATAGTTAATGGAGGCAAGAATCTTACAGTATTTCTACCAGCTTTAAGTACCAATACCCTATTTTCAAAAGATTTTTGAAGTAGTTTTGATTGAATATCTGCACTTTTTGCTCTTAAGCCTCTCATAAAACCGATACCAACCTCTTTTTCAAAAAGATTTTCATATCTTTTTGCTATTTCTTTTAACTTATCTTCAAAATATATCATCAATTCATCAAGCCTTCCACTATTTTTATACTCTTCTAAAATATCTATAACTTCATTTGCTGCTCTTGTACTTAAATAATTTCCTCCAAAAGTGCTTCCATGATCACCAGGTTTAAATATATCTTTTAAACTTGTCATAATTGCTCCAATTGGCACTCCACCGCCAAGACCTTTAGCAAGTGTTATAATATCTGGCTCAATCTCATATAGATTGCTTGCAAGAAGCTCTCCTGTTCTATAGATTCCTGTTTGTACTTCATCAACAATGAGTAAAACATCTTTTTCTTTTAACATTTTTGCTAAATTTTGCACTTTTTCTTTGTCTTGAGGCTCTACCCCGCCCTCTCCTTGAATAAGCTCAATCATAACTGCAACTGTATGCTCATCAATCAATTTTTCAATCTCATCAATATTTTCTGCATATACAAATCCATCTGGAAATGGACCAAAATAGTTATGCATAGCCTCTTGACCTGTTGCTTTTAAAGCAGTAATTGTTCTTCCATGGAAAGAGTGTTTTAAAGTTATAATTTTATATCTTTTTATCTCTCCATCAACTTCACCATATTTTCTTGCTATCTTTATAGCTCCCTCATTTGCCTCAGCCCCACTATTTGCAAAAAATAGCCTCATATCATATCCGCTTAATTCAACAAGCCTTTTGGCCAAAATCGCTTGAGGCTCGATAAGATATAGATTTGAAATATGGATAATATTTTTTGCCTGCTCACATATAGCTTCACTTAATCTTTTATTTCCATGTCCAACACTAACTACTCCAATACCACTTGTAAAATCTATATAATCTTTTCCCTCTTCATCATAAAGAGTTGCATCAATACCATTTTTAAAATTTACATAATTTCTTGCATATGTATGAAGAACATATTCTAAATCCATCTCTTTTAGTGTCATATTTTCTTCCTTATCTTAATTTTCACCTCTTGAAAAATTGCATTATTTCCATAATTATCTGTTTTTGACGGTGTTAAAAAGTTTACTTTTTCATTTCCGCTATATGCTAAGATTAAATTTTCCTTTAAATTTTCATCAACTCTTACTTCAAATTCAGCCTCTCCGTACCTGCTTGTTGCTATGACAATATCGCCATCTTTTAGTGTTGTTGATGGATGGACATATAAAAAGTTATCCCTTTTAAATTGAGAATTTAAAGATGTTTTGCATTTTGGAGTTATTAAATAAAATCCCTCTTCTTCATGGTCAAATTCATCTTCTACCTCATCCAAAAAGCAAAAAAGTCCAGCATCTGTATAAAAATCATCGCTATATGGATTTTCCATAAATGATGGAAGTTTATAATAATCTCCATCTTTTATTAACTGTTTTTTAAAATGCTCTATATATTCATCTTCATCTTTTAGGCCATCAAAATTAAATCTTTTAAACATCTCTTTAGTAAACTCATATTCGCTTATAGCTTTATCATTATCTTGCAGTTTTGGCATTAACTCTACATATTCATGGCCATAGCTAAATCTAATATCTTTCTTTTGCAAAAAGTTTTTAGCTGGAATTACTAAATCAGCCAATTTTGCTGTCTCATCCATATATAATCCAAACACTACGCTAAAACTATTTTTTAATCCCTCTATTACCCTTTTTGAGTTTGGCATAGTAACAACTGGATTGCTTCCTTGAATAAATACAACATCAAACTTACTAAAATCAACAACAGCCTTTTGCACTCTTTTTGCTTCAACCCTAAATGGATCATCTAAATTAACAGCAGTATCTCCTAAAAATGAAACTCCGCAACCCTCTTTTCCAAAAAGTCCAAGCATTGCAGCAAGAGAGTCAATCATTCTTACAACTTCTGTTCCATGAGAATATTTTTGAACACCATTCCCAACTAAAATAACTGTTTTCATAGAGCTCATAAGCTCAGCCAAAGTTGCAACATCAAGCACATCAATACCAATCTTATCAACTGTAGGAACAATTCTGTATGTTCTTATAAAATCTGCAAAAAACTCATAATCTTCAGTTTTATTTTCAATAAACTCTTCATCCTCTGCATTTTGCATATAGATAAATCTTGCTAACATACAAGCAAGCTCCAAATCTGTTCTTGGATTGATTTGCAGATGCATAGAGGCTCTTTTTGCTATATCTGTTTTAACAGGGTCAATCACTACAACCGTTTTTCCGCTTAAAAATGGCAAAATATGAGAGTTTGTAGAGGTTATATTTCTACCCCAAACAATAACAAGCTCACTCTTTTTGATTTGAGAAATTGGCAAAATTAGATTTTTCCCTCTTCCCTCAATAATACCAAGCTGGCCAGCAGCATCGCATAAACTACCCTCAGTAAAAGTTGCACCAATTTTGCTAAAAAATAGATCAGTTACATTTTGCATCTTTCCAACATTACCACTTCCTCTAAAAAAAAGAGTATTCTTTGATGATTTTAACCTCTCTTCTAAAATATCTAGAGCCTCTTTTATTGAGATTTTCTCGCCTTTATAATAAGCACTATTGAGTTGTGGATAATTATAATAATGATTTAGTTTATAGCAAAGATGGCCTTTTGTAATAGGATGGTCTTTATCTCCTTTTAATTTCTCTTCTACAACTATGCTACAAGCATCATAACAATCTAAAGGACAAGCTGTTTTTTTCATTTTATCTCCACTTTAATTAATTTTGAAAATAGTTTTGGTCTATTTAATAATATTTCAGCTCTATAAGCCGAGATATGAATTGGGTCTGAAATTTTAAAAAGTTTATAAAATTTTAAATCTGTTTTTTTCCCGTTTATATATATCTTTTTATTTTCAATATTTTTCATCTCATCTTTATCAAGATATATAACAACTTTTGCTTTTGATATATCTGCAACATCTACCAAAGGTGAGCCAAAATTTACAAAATCTCCTCTTTTAACATATATTTTATATATATATCCATCAATTTTTATACTCTTTTTATCTAAAATATCTTTTGTTTTTTCTATATTTAATTTTATATCATCAATTTGAATCTGTAAATTTTTTATCTTCTCTTTTTGTGATAGATAAAGATTGTATGTATTTAGATAATCGCTTAGTTTTAAATCTTTTTCAAATTTTGATTTTGTTTTTAGATTTTTTATTCTGTTGTAGTTATCTTTTTTAATTTCATTAAGTTTTTTTAAATTTTTTAGACTCTCTTTTTCAATTTTCAAAATATCTTCTAAATTTTTTAGCTTATTTTGCAAATCTATTAGAGTTTTTTCATCTATATAGCTATCTATTTTTATAATCTCTTTATTTTTTACACTTTTGCCTTCTAAATCTATCAAACTTTTTACAACTTTTCCGCTAACTGCTGATTTTATTGAATATATCTCAAAAGGTTCAACTTTTGCAATATGCTCTGCAGCAAAAACAGTACAAGAAAATAAAAAAATTACAAAAAATATTTTTTTCATATAAGCTCCATTAAATAGTAGTGGATATTTTACTATAATAATAAAAAAATAATATTTAGGAAAACCATGGAAAACAAAACTATTTTTATAAAAGCACAAGAACTTAAGAAAAAGCTAAAAAAAGAGATTTTTGGACAAAATGAAGCAATTGAAGAGGTTGTTGATGCATTAATTCATATAAATTTTTCTCCAACAAAACAAAATTTCAAAGCTCTTTTTACCTTTTTAGGGCCACATAACAGCGGAAAAGTATATCTTGCAAAACTTTTAGCAAAATATAGTGATGAGTTTGACAATATAAAAATTTTTGATATGGCTGAATTTACAGATCCAAATGATCAAAAAAAGCTGATAGGAGAGAATGGCTCTTTAACAAATTTTGTAAAAAAATATCCAAATTCTATAATTGTTTTTAAAGATATTGATAAAGCTGACAATGTTATACAATTAGCAATATTAAACTATATAAAAGCACCATATGAAGAGAGTGGTGTTGATTTTAGTAATATTTTAATTATTTTCACATCAACTCTTGGCTCAAACTATATAAAAAGAGAGGACTTTTTATCTTTTTATAAAAAGGATAAGTTAAAAGCTGAAGCAAAAATCATAGAATATATAGCAAAAGAGAAAAAAGTTATTTATGATTTAGTTGAAAATGCAATAGATCCAGAACTTTTATCAACAATTGTACAAAATTACATAATTTTATTTAAACCATTAAAAATAGACTCTATTTATAAAATTGCCCAAAAAGTATTAAACGAAACTATCAAAATTTTTAAAGAAAAAAGTAAAATTTCTATAGAGATTAAAAATAGTAAAGATTTCATAAAACTTATTGTTTTTAGCTTTTCTCCATATATAAATGCAAGAAGAATCCATAAAAAATTACCAGATTTTATAATTGATCTTATTTATACAAATATTACAAAACATAACATAACCCCTAAAAAAACTGTTTTTGAAGTAGATAAAGAAGCTTTAAGTTTTATTGATAAAATTAAAGATGAAGAGGAGTTTGTAAAAGATATAATAAAAAGAAACGAAAGTGTTGAATTAAAATTTGATTCTAAAATAAAAGATAATATTTTAGATATTAGTATAAAAAAAGCAACAAAAAAGAGACTTCCTCTTTATATCTCTCCATATGAAAAACCAGCACTTTTATACTCAAATATATCTTTTGATGATGTTGCTGGACAAAAAAGTGTTAAAAAGAGTTTAAAAGAGATTATTGAAGTTTTAAAACATCCAAACTTAATAAAAAAATTTTCAATAGATATGCCAAAAGGAATGCTTTTATACGGCCCAAAAGGGGTTGGGAAAACCCTTCTTGGATTAGCTTTTGCAAAAGAGGCAAATCTTCCGTATATCTATTTAACTGGAAGTGACCTTTTTGATGAAAACCTAATAAGAGTTGCTTATGAAAAAGCAAAAGAGTTTGCACCAGCTATTATATTTTTGGATGAGATAGATACAAAAGGTTTGATTGAGGGTGTTTATACAACAATGCCACCTGAAACTTTAATAAATGAGCTTGATTCTTTAAACCAAGAAGGGAAAAATTTTGTTTTTACAATAGCAACAGCTATAAATAAAGAAGATATCAATAAAAATATTATAGCTCCAGGAAGAATTGATATATTTGTTGAGGTTCCAGAGCTTGATATGGAGGCTAGAAAATTTTTTATTAAAAAGATTTTAGAAAAACCAAATGATGGAAAAATAGATATTAATAGAGTTGCAAGGTATATGTCTGGAATGAGTGGATATGAGATGCAAAGAGTTGGAAAAGAGGCTGCATTATATGTAATTAGAAAAAATTTAAAAGTCATTACTGAAGATATTTTAATTGAGCAGATAAACAATATAAAATATGGATATAAATTAGAGAAAAAAAGAATAAGAAATATTGAAAAAGATCTTCACAAAACTGCCTATCATGAGGCTGGACATGCTGTTTTAAGCTATATTTTGCTTCCAGATATAAAAATAGAGCAAGTAACTATTACTCCAAGAGCTGAAACTTTAGGATTTGTTTCATATACAGACCAAGAGTTTATTACCAATATATCAAAAGAGGAGCTTTTTAATGATGTATGTGTTGCTCTTGCTGGACGTATAGCAAAACTAAAAAAATTTCCAAAAGAGGGAGAAGATACAGGAGCATCTCAAGATTTAGAGCAGGCAACCTGGGAAGTATATAATGCAATTGCAAATTTTGGAATGGATGAAGAGATAGGATATGTAAATATAGATACATTAAACCAAAATGTTAGCAAATCTCTATTTAAAGAAAAACTTGAAGAAAGGATATCCTATTGGATACAAGAGGCAACTAAAAAAACAAAAAATTTGGTTGATAAATATTGGAATAAGATAGAAAAAGTGGCAAATGAGCTAATTAAAAAAGAGATTATCGATGGGAATGAGCTTAAAAAAATTATGGAAGGCTCTTAAACCATTCCAATTCATCAAGCTTCTCCCAAGGATACTCTTCATATCCAACTTGTCCACGAGCAGCAGTTTGGACATAAGTAAAACCATTTTTTATAGGTTCATCAAGTCCAAATTTTTTTGTAATCCAAAGAGGAGTTAAAGGAAATCTATTCTTTATCAAATCTGAAAGCTCTTCATCTTTTAATTTTGTTTTGGATGTTCCTAATGTATTTACAGTAACAGAAAGAGGTTTGGCTATTCCTATAACATAGGATATTTCAACTACTGCTTTTTTAGCAAGTCCTGCTGCTACAATATGTTTTGCAATCCATCTTGCAGCATAAAGTCCACTTCTATCAACTTTTGTATAATCTTTTGAACTTTGAGCACCACCACCAACTGGAGCATAGGCTCCATATGTGTCAGCAACTACTTTTCTGCCAGTCAAACCTGAATCCGCAATAGGACCGTGAATAACAAATTTACCTGTTCCATTTATGAAAAATTCAGTTTTTTCATCTATCATATCTGTAAATGAAGCCTGTTTAAATATAAGCTCTTTTAAATTTTTTCTAATATCTTCTTCATTAAAATCTTTTGAATGTGATTGAGCTATTATAATTTTATCCACTCTTTTTGGAATATTTTTATCAAAGTTTTCTTTACTCTCATAATCAAGTACAACTTCAGTTTTTAAATCAATACCAAAAATATGTGGATTCAGTTTTGCATTATTATATAAAATATCTCTGAGTTCTCTTGCCATCATCAAAGCTGCTGGCATAAAATCTTCTCTCTCATCTGTTGCAAAGCCTATCATCATTCCCTGATCACCAGCTCCAATTTCTCCTTCTTTATCTACTCCTATACTTATTTCAGGAGATTGTCTGCTTATGTAAACTTCATAATTTAAATCTTCAGGAAAAATTGTTTCATTTTCACTAAATCCTTTTTCAGGATATCCAATATATTTTAAAGCCTCTTTTGCGCAGTTTATATAAAAATTTTTATCTATATTTTTATCAATTTTTACCTCACCACCTATTATTACATTTTTACCAACTACAAAAACTTCAGTTGCAACTCTAGCATTTTTATCAAGTTTTAATAACTCATCCACAATTCTATCTGCTATAATATCTGCACACTTATCCGGATGTCCTGGAGAAACTGACTCTGAAGTATATAAATACATACTACTCCTATTTAATTTTTGGTATTATAACATGAGAGTTTACTATAAAAAAACAAAGGGGAAAATATGACTCAAGAACAACTTAATGAATTTAAAGAGATTTTAGAAAAAAGAAAAAAAGAAGTAGAAAATGAGCTTAAAAATATAAGAGCAGAAGTCGAAAGTATGATAGGAGATGATGCTATTGATGATATGGAGGATATGGCTGTATTAGAAAACACAGATAAAGATAACCAAGCTATTATTAAAAGACTAGAAGATGAGTTAAAAGATATAAATGAAGCTCTATTAAAAATAAAACAAGGAACATATGGTAAATGCAAAGATGGAAGCGAAATTTCTATCGATATTTTATATGCAAATCCTCTTCATAAATGTTAAAGGAAAATTATGACAAAGAGCTTTGATGAATATAAGGATAGATTAAAAGAGATTGTAAAATCAAAAGGTTTAAAATATTCAACTCAAAGAGAAGAGATTTTAAAAGTTTTATATAATTCAAATAAACATCTATCACCAGAAGAGATATATAATGAAGTTAAAAAAATAAATCCTTCAATAGGACTTGCAACAGTATATAGAGCTTTGTCATTTTTAGAAAATGAAGGATTAGTTAATTCAATCTCTTTTGGTGCCGAAGGAAAAAAATATGAATTAAATAGAGGTTCTCATCATGATCATATGATATGTCTAAATTGCGGAAAAATTATCGAATTTTATGATGAAGAGTTAGAGAGATTACAAGAAAAAATTGCAAAAAAACATAGATTTAAATTAATTACACATGAACTTAATATGTATGGTTTATGTGAAGATTGTACAAAAGAGGAGTCTTAACTCCTCATTATTTTTTTATGATGCATTATCCAATGAAAATACATTGTTAAAACAAAAAATGGAGTAAAAAAAGAGATAATTGGAATAAAATTCAATACCGATGCTGTTAATGCAATACTCCAAATAATTAATCTATGATGTTTTAATTCATCAAAATCATAATCCGCACAAAACATTGAACAAACTCCAAGAAATGCTGATTCTTTATATAACCAAGTCCATAAAAACCAAATAATTAAAAAATTTGCAAATGGAATAAATAAAACTGGAACTGCAGCTAACATAAAAACTATAAAAAGAAAAATATCTCTAGATAAAATAGCAAATGCAAAATTGGATTTTATATTGTTTTGTGAGTCAATATCAGGATAGTGAATATCTTTTAATGTTGATAAGTATGGCTCTTTATATATAAATACAACTAAATATAGTGTTATAACAAAAAAGTTATAAAAAATATAAATAGCCAAAAGGTAAGAAATTCCTTGATCCACAGTTTCAAAAGGCAGCCATGTCAAAAGCTTTTTTATTTCTTCATATATAAGATTCCATTTAAAAATGATAACTGCAGACCAAAAAACTGATATCATTAAAATCAATAATACATTTAAAAATTCATAAAATCTACTTTCAATATTCTTATAGAAAAAATTTGTAAAAAGTCCTATTATAAAAGCATATGTTATCATTGTTGCTAAAAACCATATAAAAAATGAGATAATAAAAGCACCATTTGCACGTATTATTGAAAATGGTATCCAAGTTATTATTTTATATGTATATGATGTAACTACATCCCACAATAACCATCCTATCCCAAACCATAATAACAAAACCGGAATGCCTGTGATTAAAGCCAATTTAATACTATCAGTTGTCAATACATCTTTTATAGATTTCACAAAAAAATAGTTAAATTTGACCATATTAAGCCTTTTATATTTTATAATTTCTATAATGATATAATAAATTAATTAAAATTTTCTAATAAAGGGAATCATGAAAAAGATATTATCAATTTTATTATATTTAACTTGCATAATTTTTGCCTCTGATATTAATACTACATTAATTAAACCAAATAATGTAAAAGTATATGAATCATTGCTAAAAGAGTTAAAATCAAAAGAGAGTAACAATAGTGAAATAAAACTTCAAGAATCACTATTATATAAACTAATAAATATATCAAAATATCAAAAAGAGAGTAAAAAATTTACATTAAATCAAGCAAAAAATTCAGAGGAATTAATAGAAAATTTTTTAAATATTGTAAATGTTTACAGAGACTATTTGCAAAAACTAGATGATGCAAAAGAAAAAGAGAAAAAGTTAGAAATAATTAAACATACTATTGAGAATTTAAAAAAAGAAGATAAAAAATATTTAACACTTCAACTGCAGTATGCCTTTTATTATAGAAGTTATCAAAAACTTAAAAAACAAATAAGCTATGTAGAAAATAATTTTGACAATTGGATAAAAACAATATCAGCTAATATAGACAAAATAACATTTGATAAAAAAAATATTGAAAAAATTATAGAAAAAAAATCCAAAGAATATGACGAATTAAAAAATAAAATTGCCCAATTCAAACTTGAATATGAAAGATTAAAACTTTTAGAAAGAAAAGACAAAATAATAAAAATAGAAAAATCTTTAAAAATTTTAAATCAAAAAAGAGTTCAAATAATAAAAAATATCATAAAAAACTATCTTTATTTTTTCTTTAAAGAAGTAAAATATAAAAATAAAAAAGCTTTTTACTATAAAAATAAAATTGAAAAATATATAGCAGATATTGCAGATATAGATAATTATTATACAAATGCTTTTTTATTTGTTCTAGATAAATTTACAACATATAAAATGGGCAAAACAAAAGTTTTTGTTGCTGAAACAAAAGAGTCAATTATTGATTTTGCAAAATATATATGGAGTCTATTTAAAAAACCAATCTTCACTTTAAATGAAAAAAATATTGATACACTTGATATCTTAAGAGCTCTTTTAATTTTAATATTTGGTATATATCTTGGAAAGATATATAAAAGATATATTAAAAGCCTTAGTCAAAGAGTTGTTAATCTGACTCAATCAAGTAGAACACTTCTTAGTAATCTTGGATACTATTTTATTATCATTTTATCATTTTTTATATCTTTAAAAGCTATAGGTATTGATTTCACATCATTAACTTTAATTGCAGGTGCTTTATCAGTTGGAATTGGTTTTGGTCTTCAAAATATAGTATCAAATTTCATATCTGGAATTATATTAATGTTTGAAAAAAGTATAAAAATTGGGGATTTTATAGAACTTAGTGAAGATTTAAGAGGAATTGTTACAGATATAAGTATGAGATCAACTACAATAACTACAAATGACAATATTGACATAATCATTCCAAATCAAACTTTTATTCAAAATAATGTTATCAATTGGACATTAACTTCAGATGTTAGAAGATTAAGAATCCCTTTTGGTGTAGCATATGGAACAGATATTGAAAAGGTTAAAAAATGTATTATTAATGCTCTCAATGAAAGTGATATAGATTTCATAAGAAAAGACCCCTTTAAAAGACCTTTAGTTGTAATGACTCAAATGAATAATAGCAGTGTTGATTTTGAACTATTTGTTTGGGTAAAAGGAGAAAAAACTTTACTTCCAAGAAGAACAAAAGCAGAATTTTTAGAACTTATATATAAATCTTTATATAAGTGTGGTATCGAAATACCTTTTCCTCAAAGAGATATACATATCAAAGAGCCAATTTCAGTTAATCTTAAAAGATAAAATTTACAATTTTTCAAAATTTAAATTATATTTAATTATAAACTAATATAATAATTATATTCCACCCAAAGGATCAAAAATGAATGTACTGCATCCCCCATTTGTACACTTTGTTATTGCTCTTCCAGTTGCAGCTTTGTTTTCTCAATTAACTTATTTAGGTACAAAAGATCTTACCTATTCAAAAGCTTCAACAAGGATTCTGGCTCTTTCATTATTAATCTCTTTTTTCGCAATATATGGGGGATTAAATGATGCAAATAATATTTTAAATAATAATCTTATTTTAGAAAATGGAAAATCTCTAATTTATAAACATAAATTATTTGGATTTATTACTGTAATAACTCTTTTTGTAACAACATTTTTAAAATGGTTTGCAATATTAAAAAAGTCATTTACTTTAGAAAAATTATCACTTCTATTTATAATTTTTACTATTTTAGCTGTCTTATATGAAGGTAATATGGGCGGAAAAATAGTATATAAATATTCTGGAGGAATTGATAACAAAATAATTAAAGAAAGATTTAATAACTTAAATAAATAATGTTGGCATAGCTGTAAGCCGAGTTCTGTATTTGAGGGCTATTTATCTATGGCTCTATATCACTATAGAGCTCTTGCGTTAGGCTCAATATCATGAGACTTTAACCAGGCCTAACTTGCTGCGGGTTGGGTTTACAATGCCTTCTGTATTGCTACAGAAGCGGTGAGCTCTTACCTCACCCTTTCACCCTTACCCCGCACCTACTTTTGGGCATATGTATTTATAAATTATATATTATCGATACAATATACAAAAGTAGGTGCGGGGCGGTTTACTTTCTGTTGCACTTTCCCTTGGCTTATCCTAGATAGGCTTCGCCAGCCACCAGTTAGGTGGAACCCTGTCTCATTGCAGCTCGGACTTTCCTCTGCATTAGCAGCAGCCCTCTGCTATGCCAATTGAATTATACCTTAAAATTTTCTGAAAGTAAAGAGTTTTGAGCATCAAGCATTAGATATTGAAGATTAAGTCATTTAGTTATTCAAACAAGTAATTAGGAGTTATTTTTTATATTATTCATCATTTAGCCATTGGATTAGTCTTAATGACTAATTACCAATGACTAATGACTATTTTTATACTTTTAAAGGCCCTTTTTCTAAAGCCTCTCTAGCATATTTTTCACCAAGTTCAAAAGCTTTTTTATTTAATTCAACAACTTTTGCTGGAACTTTAGAAATCATAGTTTCAAATACCAAATCTCTATCGATACATTTTGTCATCTCAACTGTTATACCAAGAGCAACAACAGATTGAGTAACAACATTTCCAACTTCCTCTTTTGCAATTGTAATAAGAGGAATTTCATAAATTTCCCATTTTTGAATATCTTCATTAGATGGTGTTACCAAATTTGGCTCAACTACAATTCTACCACCAGGTTTAACACCACTTTTAAATTGGTCATAACTTACTTGAGCAGTTGAAAGCATAAAATCGATTTCACCCTCATTAGCATAAGGATATAAAATCTCTTCATCATCTAAAATAATATCAACTTTTGTAGGACCACCTCTAACTTGGGATGTATATGTTGCAGCTTTTACACCATAGCCACCCTGCTTAATTTTAGCTGTAGCTAAAATTTCACCAGCCAATAAAACACCTTGTCCACCAACACCTGTAAATCTTAATTGATATCTCATAGTCAACTTCCTTTGAGTTAGTTTTTGTTATTTCTTTGAATAACTACTATGAGCCTCCCCAGAGAGGGGAAAACTTAAAGTAATTATCTCGATTTTACTTGAATAGGTTGCTCAACTTTTTTCTTGTTTTGAGCTGCTTCAATAACTAAATCATAAGCATCACAATATTCCATTTGAGAATCATCATGATATAAAATTCCAGTTGGAAAATATGCTTTTTTCTCTTCATCACTTAGTTTTTCCCATTTTTTAGCTGGCATTGTAATGCTATCTATCCACTCTTGATTTTGGATAGCCTCGCCCATTTTATTTTTTCTACCAAGGTTGATATGGCAGTTACTAAAAACATCAAAAAAGCTAAATCCTCTATGTTCAAAACCTTTAATAAACATTTTTTCCAGTTTTCTTGGATCAGTAACTGTCTCTCTTGCTATAAATGTTGCTCCAGCTCCTTTAGCAAGCTCACAAGCATCAAAAGTAGGATCAATATTTCCATACTGAGTTGTAACAGCCCACATCCCTTTTGGAGTCGTTGGGCTAACTTGTGAATTTGTAAGCCCATATATAAAGTTATTTATAAGAATAAAATTTAAATCTATATTTCTTCTACATCCATGAATAGTATGGTTACCGCCAATTGCTAAACCATCTCCATCGCCAGCAACTACTATTACATGTTTATCCGGATTTGCTAATTTTATTCCTGTTGCATATGCAACTGTTCTACCATGTGTTGTATGTACTGTATTACAATCAATATATGAGCTAAATCTTCCGCTACATCCTATCCCACTTACAACACATACATCATCCATATTCCAGCCAAGCTTATCAATTGCTCTAATAACCGATTTTAAAATAATTCCATCACCACAACCCCAACACCAAAGTGTTGGCATTTTATCTGTTCTTAAATATTGATCATAATTAAATGCCATTATTAACTCCTTATATTCCCATCTCTTTTAATTTTTCAATCATCTCTGCTGGAGAGATTGGTCTACCATTTGCTTTATTTAAAGCAACTGGTCTTTGTTTCATTACTCTTTCTACTTCATCTATATATTGTCCCATATTCAGTTCTGGCATCAAAATCTTTTCTGCTGGAAACCTTTTTCCTAGTTCAGCAATCTTCTCTTCTGGACTTGGCCATAAAGTAATAGGTCTAAACATACCTATTTTTTTGCCCTCATTTCTTAATCTATCAACAGCTTCTCTTGCTGCAAGACTTACTGAACCATAACAGAAAATCATATATTCAGCATCATCAAGCTTATACTCTTCCCAACTATCAAGAAGATCTTTTCTTCTTACATTTATCTTATTATGAAGTCTTTCAATTAAGTTTTGACAAATCACAGCATCTTCAGTTGGGAATCCCGTAGGCCCATGATGAAGACCAGTAATATGATAATGATAACCTTGGAAAAACTTTGGAAGAACAGCTGGTTTATCTTGTGGAACATCATAAGGTAAAAACTCATTTTTAGGAATACTTGGATCAGGCTGGGCTCTATTTACTATATTTTTTTCCACCTCTTCCAAATCAGGAAGAACTGCTTTTCCAACCATATGTCCAATTGTTTCATCAAGTAATACAAAAACTGGAGTCATCAACTCTTCAGCTACATTAAAAGCTCTAACTACCTCTGTATAACACTCACTTAAATTTCCAGGACAAAAAGTTACAGATTTATAATCACCGTGTGTTGGTGATTTCGCCTGATTAATATCACCTTGCTGAACTCTTGTTGGAAGTCCAGTAGATGGTCCTCCTCTCATTACATTTGTAATTACCAAAGGTACTTCAGCAATAAAACCAAGACCAATTTGTTCAGCTTTTAGACTTATTCCAGGGCCTGAAGTATTTGTCATTGATTTTACACCACTCATGCTAGCCCCTAAAGCAACACAAATACCACCAATTTCATCTTCCATCTGAATAAATTTTCCACCAACTCTTGGAAGTAAAACACTCATTTCATGAGCTACTTCACTAGAAGGTGTAATAGGATATCCACCAAAAAATCTACATCCTGCATCAATTGCAGCTTTAGCTGCTAGCTCATTACCACTTGATATCACTTCTCTTGCCATTATCTCTCCTTATGCATTTAAAACTGCTAGATCTTCTTCTCTAGCCATGAAATGATTTTTCTTAATAGCTTCAGCTCTTTCTTTTGCTTCTGCTGATAATTTTGAAAATTTATACTCTTTTCTATCTGCAACCATAATTGCAAAATCTGGACACTCAAGCTCACAATCTTGGCACCCAATACAGCTATCAGGATAAACAACCTTTACCATTGCACCAAGAATTGTTTTTGGTTCAGGAACCATAGCCAAAACACCAGCTGGACAATAAGCTACACATAAATCACACGCTTTACATCTATTTTCTTCAACCCAAACCGGAGTATTTTCCGGAGCTTTCAATAATGCCATATCAACTCCTTAATCTAATGTAAATTTTCCTACAGCACAAGAGATAAAACTTTTTGTTTTTAAACCTATCTCTTGAGTTTTAGTTAATCTATCATTTATAAGAGGATAGCCAAGTCCTCTTAAAATTGTTTTTAATTTCTCTTCATCATCTTGATTTTTAATATCAACTGTAACGATTCGTGGCTCTTTTGATAAATCAATTTCTATAAAATCAAAATATGAAGATAGTGCTTTTTTGATACTATTTGCACAACCTTCGCATTTTATATTTAAAGTTTCAAAGCTTTTTTTCATTTCTTTAAAGCTTTTGCAACAGTTTTTCCAATATCTGCTGGAGACTTAACAACATATACACCAGCTGCTGCTAATGCGTCCATTTTTTCTTGAGCAGTTCCTTGACCACCACTAATAATTGCACCAGCATGTCCCATTCTTTTTCCTTTTGGGGCAGTCTGCCCTGCAATAAAAGCAACTACAGGTTTTGTAATATTTTCTTTAATGAATTCTGCTGCTTCAATTTCAAGTGTTCCACCAATCTCTCCAATCATAACAATAGCTTCAGTTTCAGGATCAGCTTCAAACATTGGAAGAAGTTGCTTATAACTTAAACCAATAATTGGGTCCCCTCCAATACCAACAGCAGTAGTAATACCAAATCCTTCTTTTACTACCTGATTACTTGCTTCATAAGTTAAAGTCCCAGATTTTGAAATAAGTCCAACTGGTCCTTTTTTGAAAATAAATCCTGGCATAATTCCTATTTTACACTCTTCAGCAGTAATAATTCCAGGACAGTTTGGGCCTATTGTCATCATACCTTTTTTAGTTGCATACATTTTTGCGTACATCATATCTTTAACCGGTGCACCTTCAGTTATTATAACTGCAAGTTCAATTCCAGCATCAGCAGCTTCCATAACAGCATCAGCTGTAAAGGCTGGTGGAACAAAGATCATACTAACTGTAGCACCAGTTGCATCAACTGCTTCTTTTACTGTATTAAAAACAGGTCTATCAAGATGTGTTTGTCCACCTTTTCCAGGAGTTACACCACCAACTATTTTTGTACCATACTCAATACATTGTTCACTATGAAATGTACCCTCTTTTCCTGTAAATCCTTGAACTATAACTTTTGTATCTTTATTTACTAAAATACTCATTACAACTCTCCTTTTGCAGCTGCAACAGCTTTTTTTGCACCATCTTCTAAATCAGTAGCAGCAATAATATTTTTTATTCCGGCATTTTTAAGAATATCTGCAGCTATATCAGCATTTGTACCATCAAGTCTAACAATTACTGGAACATTTACTTCAACTTCTTGAGTAGCTTGTAAGATACCATTTGCTATTCTATCGCATCTAACAATTCCACCAAAAATATTTACAAATATGCTTTTTACATTTGGGTCTTGTAATATAAGTTCGAATCCTTTAGCAACAGTTTCAGGATTTGCACCACCTCCAACATCTAAAAAGTTTGCAGGCTCACCACCTTCATGTTTTATAATATCCATAGTTGCCATAGCAAGACCTGCACCATTTACCATACATCCAACATTTCCATCCAAGTTTACATAACTAAGGCCATATTTTGCAGCTTCAAGCTCAACTGGATCTTCTTCACTTAAATCTCTCATTTCGTGAATATCTGGATGTTTATATAGAGCATTGTCATCAAATCCCATTTTTGCATCAAGAGCTAAAAATTCACCACTTCCAGTTTTAATTAAAGGATTTATCTCAATTAAATTTGCATCTTTATCCATATAAACATTATATAGAGCCTCAGCAAATTTAATAAATGGTCTTATCTCTTCTTTTGAAAGTCCAAGTCCAAATGCAAGTTTTCTTCCATGAAAACCTTGAAATCCAATTGTTGGATCTATTGCAACTTTTATTATTTTTTCTGGAGTTTTAGCAGCAACTTCTTCTATCTCCATACCACCTTCAGTTGAAGCCATCATAACAGGCATTTCACTGCTTCTATCAAGTACCATTCCAAGATAATACTCTTTTTGTATATCTGCACCTTCTTCAATATATACTTTTTCTACTTTTTTTCCTTCAGGCCCAGTTTGATGTGTAACAAGAGTCATTCCTATCATCTCTTCAGCAAGCTTTTCTACTTCATCTAAACTTCTTGCTAGTTTAACTCCACCAGCTTTTCCTCTTCCTCCTGCATGAATTTGTGCTTTTACAACCCAAAGATCACCACCTAATTTTGCTGCTTCTTCTCTTGCTTCCGGTCCAGTAAAAGCCACTCCTCCTCTAGGAACTGGAACTCCATACTCTCTAAAAATCTCTTTTGCTTGATACTCATGAATATTCATAAATCACTCCTTTATTTTTGTTCCCAAAGTTTTCTACCTTCTTCATATAAATCATTGCCATATATATCATTTACTACAACAACAGGGAAATCTTCAACTTCTAATTTTCTAATAGCCTCAGGGCCAAGCTCAGGATAAGCAATAATCTCAGCACTTTTTATCCTCTCACTCAAAAGTGCTCCAGCACCTCCTGTAGCACCAAAATAGACAGCTTTATATTTTTTGCAAGCCTCTTTAACTTCTTGGCTTCTTTTACCTTTTCCTATCATTCCTTTAAGACCATGTTCAATTAGTATTGGTGAATAACTATCCATTCTATAACTTGTTGTAGGACCTGCACTACCTATTGGTTCACCTGGTTTTGGAGGTGTAGGCCCAACAAAATAAATAACTGCTCCTTTTAAATCAAAAGGAAGCTCTTCACCATTTAAGATAAGATCTACAAGTCTTTTATGAGCAGCATCCCTTGCAGTATAGATAGTTCCAGATAAATAAACAATATCACCAGCTTTCAGTTTTTCTACATCTTCATCAGTTAATGGAGTTTTCAATCTATATTCAGCCATTTTTATCCCTTATATTGTTATATGAGAATGTCTTGAACTATGACACTGTACATTTACTGAAACTGGAAGTGAGGCAATATGGCACATTCTGCCTTCATACATCTCTATATGTACTGCAAGAACAGTTTCTGTTCCTCCCATTCCCATTGCACCAATTCCAAGTTTATTAAGTTCATTTTTTAACTCTTCTTCAAAATTTTGAAGTTCAGGATCAGGGTTTTTGGTACCAATGCTTCTAAAAAGAGCATGTTTACTCATAACTGCTGCAAGATCAAAACTTCCACCAATTCCAACTCCAACAACAAGAGGAGGACAAGGATTTGGGCCAGCATCACTAATAACTTTTTTTACAAACTCTTTAATTCCCTCTTTTCCTTGTGCAGGTGCTAAAACTGTTGCTCGACTTACATTTTCACTTCCACCACCTTTTGCAGCATATTCTATCTCTATTTTATCACCTGGAACAATATCAAAATATATTACTGGAGGTAGATTGTAACCGATTTTATCTTTTAGATTTTCTCTTGTGAAACAATCACATGTTGATGCTCTTAAAAAACCTTCTTTATAACCTTTCTGTGTTCCTTCATAAATAGCTTGTTTTAGGCTTCCCCCTTCAATTTTTACATCTTCTCCAACTTTAACAAAATATATTGCTAATCCTGTATCTTGGCAAAGTGGTTTAGAATCTCTTGCAGCAATTTCAGCATTTTCAAGAAGTTGTGCGAGTACAGCTCTACTTACTTCACTCTTTTCCTCTTCATATGCTTTTTTTAAAGCCTCTAACATATCTTCGCTCAAATGAGTTGTAGAATATATAATCATATCTTTAATAGAGTTTACTATTGTTTCATATTTAATAACTCTCATCTATTTATCTCCAAAATAGTTTTGATTTTCAAGAACATCTATAAGCTCTTTAACTGAATCTACACTTCTTTGAAACTCTTTTTTTTCTCTTGGAGTAAGTTGTAATTCTATTATCTCTTCAACACCGTTAGAACCCAAAGTTACTGGAACTCCATTTGGAATACCATTAACTCCATATTCACCTTCTAACATAGTTGAACAAGGATAAATCTTTTTAGAATCTTTCAATATAGCTTCAACCATTATTGCTGTAGCTTTCCCTGGAGCAAAATATGCACTAGTTCCCATTAGCTGAACAATTTGTGCACCACCTTTTTTAGTAAGTTCAACAACTTCTTCAAGCTCCATTGGAGTTAAAAGATCAGTTATTGGAATGCCTGCGACAGTTGAATATCTTGGAAGTGGAACCATATAATCTCCATGTCCTCCTATAACAGTAGCCCTTATTTGACCAGCACCAAATCCAAGCTTTTCATAAATAAAATGGGTCATTCTTGCACCATCTAATATCCCAGCCATTCCAATAACTCTATTTTTTGGAAAACCACTTTTTTTAAGAGCAACATAAGTCATCGTATCAAGAGGATTTGTTACTACAATTATAATAGAATCAGGAGCATGTTTTACAATATTTTCAACAACTTCACTTACAATATCAGCATTTGCAAATAGCAAATCATCTCTACTCATCCCAGGTTTTCTTGGAAATCCAGCAGTTATAACAACAACTTTACTTCCTTCAATATCACTATAATCTTTTGCTGCTCTAACAATTGAGTGTGTTCTTAAAGCTGCAGCAGCTTGGTTCATATCAAGCGCTTTACCTTCTGCTCTATCTTTATCTCTATCAACTAAAATAACTTCATGCGCAAGTCCTTGCATTGCAATTGAATAAGCAACAATACTTCCAACATTACCACCTGCGCCAACGATAGATACTTTTGAACTTTTTGCCATTAGCACTCCTTTTAGATTAGAGTAGGAATTTAAAAAAATTCCTACTCAATTTTATATATTATCTATAATTTCATTAAAAATTTTACTTGGTCTCATTGCAGCTTCTGCTTTTTCATCATCTGGATGATAATATCCGCCAATATCAGCAGCTTTTCCTTCTGTAGCTTTTATTTCATTTAAAATTGCTTCTTCATTTGCTTTTAGTTTTTCAGCTATAGGAGCAAATTTTGACTCTAATTCACTATCGCCACATTTTGCAAGTTCCTCTGCCCAAAATGTTGCAAGATAGTAATGACTTCCTCTATTATCAAGCTCTCCAACTTTTCTTTTTGGAGTTTTGTCTAAATCAAGATACTTTCCAACAGCTTTATCAAGAGCATCCGCAATGATTGTAGTTTTTTCACTTGCTCCTTGTTTAACAGCAAGTTTGAGTGATTCAACTAAAGCCATAAATTCACCTAAACTATCCCATCTTAAATGACTCTCTTTTAAAAATTGCTCAACATGTTTTGGTGCACTTCCACCAGCTCCTGTTTCAAATACACCACCACCAGCCAAAAGTGGAACGATAGAAAGTGTTCTTGCACTTGTTCCAACTTCAATAATTGGAAAAAGGTCTGTTAAATAGTCTCTTAAAACGTTACCAGTAACAGAAATTGTTCCTTCACCTGCTCTAAATCTTCTTAATGTATAACGCATCGCTTTTTCTGGTGCCATAATATGAAACTCTACACCACTTAAATCTTCATCTTTAAGAACGCTTACAACTTTTTTGATTAGGTTTGCATCATGTGCTCTATTGCTATCAAGCCAGAATACTATAGGATAACCGCTCTCTTTTGCTCTTCTAACAGCTAGTTTAGCCCAGTCTACCACTGCTTCATCTTTAGCACTGTATGCTCTCCATATATCACCCTCTTCTACTTCATGGCACATTAAAGTATTGCCATCTTCACCAATTGTTTTAATATATCCATCTTCAGGTGGAAAGAATGTTTTATCATGGCTTCCATACTCTTCTGCTTTTTTTGCCATAAGGCCTACATTTTGTACAGTACCTACTTTTGCAGGATCAAACTGACCATTTTTAACGATGTCTGATACAATTTCTTTATACATTCTTGCATATGTTCTATCTGGAACAGTTATAACAGTATCAGCAGTCTCTCCATCTGGTCCCCATCCTTGAAGACCGTTTTTAATAACTGCTGGAATTGAAGCATCAATAATCACATCATTTGGTGCATGAAGATTTGTAATTCCTGCATCACTATCTACCATATACATTCGTGCATTTTTCTTAAGAATCTCTTGAATTTTATCTTTTATATCTTTCTGTACGCCATCAGGAAGTTTTGAGAGTTTATTTTCTAAATCTACAAGACCGTTATTTGGCTCAAACCCAATCTCTTCAAGCTCTTTTCCAAATTCATCAAAAAGCTCTTTAAAATATACTCTAATTGCATCACCAAAAAGTACTGGGTCAGATATTTTCATCATTGTTGCTTTAACATGTAGTGAAAAAAGAATATCTTTTTCTTTTGCATCATTGATAACACATTCATAAAACTCTCTTAATGTTTTTCTATTTAATGAAGCTGCACTAAATACTTCACCTTTTTTAACTTCTACCTCTTTTAGAACTTCAGTTTTTCCATCTTTTCCTTCAAATACAAGTTTTACTGTCTGATCTTTATCACTGATAAAAGATTGCTCATTTTGATAAAAATCATTTTTATCCATATGTGCAACATAACTTTTACTTTCATTACTTACTGGTCTCATTTTATGTGGAAACTTTTTTGCATACTCTTTTACTGCATTACTAAGGCGTCTATCAGAGTTTCCTTGTCTAAGAACAGGATTCACTGCAGATCCAAGAAGTTTTGCAAATCTATTTCTTAGTTCAACCTCTTCAGCCGTTTTTGGCTCCTCTGGAAAATCAGGAATATCATATCCTTGAGATTGTAACTCTTTAATAGTTGCTACAAGCTGTGGGATAGAAGCAGAAATATTAGGAAGTTTAATGATATTTGCTTCTGGTTTTAAAACAAGCTCTCCAAGATAAGCAAGTTCATCTGCTTGTTTTTTATCTTCTGGAAGTCTATCGCTAAATTCCGCAATAACTCTTCCAGCTAAAGATATATCTCTTAATTCAATATCTACACCACTATCTTTTGTAAAAGCTTTTACGATAGGAAGTAGTGAATAAGTTGCCAAAGCCGGAGCTTCATCAATTTTTGTCCAAACTATTTTTGCCATATTTTCTCCTTTAATTTTATAAAGATTAACTGTTCTAATAGTAACAATTTGTATATTTAATTTTTATCAATTATTAGTTTATAAAATGAGAGTTATTAATTTTGTTTCATTTCTTCACAGCTTTTATATTCATCAAATGTTTTTTATATGTAGAAGAAAAGAGATGTTTTTTATTTTTATTTTTTACAAAGTAGAGATAAGAAACTTTTGCGGGAAAAATTGCAGCTTTAATTGCATCTAAACTTACTGTACATACTGGATAAGGAGGAAGGCCTCTATTTTTGTATGTATTAAAAGAACTATTATCATTTTTTATTCTTTTTGGTGTAACTTTTATATGCGAATATTTTCCATAATTTAAAGTCCCATCCATCTGAAGAGGCATACCTATTTTTAATCTATTATATATTACAGCACTTATTAATGGCATTTCATCTTTATTTGCGGCCTCTTTTTCTATTATAGATGCAATTGTAATATATTTTTCAAACCATTTTTTCTGGTTATAATTTCCAAAAAATTTAATTGACAAATTTTTGTGTCTTTCCAAAGAAATTCTTACCATATAATAAATGAAATGTTTCTCATCAATACCAATAGGAATATTATAACTATCTGGAATCAATACTCCTTCAGGATAGGGAGAAATTTTAGAATATATTTTTTTTAATTTAATATTATTTAATTTTAATTTTTTTGCAACTTGATCTAAAAATATTTCAGTAGTCTCTCCAGGGATTAAAGTAATATTTACCATTGCAGCTTTCGCTTTTGTAAGTTTATATAAAAAATCTCCTCTACTTAAATTCTCTTTTTTAATATCAATCCATCCAGATTGAGGCGAACCGATAAATCTTAAGAAAATAGTATCTAGATTTGTCAAACTAAAGTTTTTTCTTTTAAGGTATGATATAATCTTATTTATACTTCCTTTTGGAATATAGACTACTTTTGTCGATTTTATAGGCTGAGCTAGATAGAATGAAAGTATTAATATGATTATAAAAATTAGTTCTAAAATTGCAAAGGTTTTAACAAGTTTTTTTATTGCTGCTCTCCTATTACTCTTTTTAACATATTTTTTTCTCAAAAATGGTATTGAAATTTCCAACTTGTATCTACCAAAAATATATATAAAAGGATTGTACCTAAAACTTGATAAAAAACTTATTTTAAATATAGAAAATATAAAAATAGAAAGAGAAAAAAGAAAAAATAGAAAAAAAGATATTGAAAACTATATAAGAAGTTTCAAATATCTACCACTTCTATTTCAAAATATCAATGTACAAAAAATCGATTTTTTAAATTATCATGTTACTTTTCTATACACTGATGACATATATTTTATTGATACCGATAGTTATCAATTAGCCGCAAAACTAAAATTAAAAGACCATAAAATTTATGCTTATATTCCAAATTTTTTACATAAAAATTTTAATTTCAATACTACTGGCAATGCAATTTTTGATTTAAGAACGGGCTTTGTAAGCTATAGAGGCAAATATGATATTGACAATATAAAAGGAGATATATATATAAAATACAAAAATGACAAGATTGATTTTTTAGTAAAAAGCAGATATTTTAAAAATGAAAATCTAAAAAAAATTACAGATAGATTTCACTTAAATAAAGATATTTCTGATTGGATTTATAAAAAAATTGTTGCAAAAAGATATATTTTAAAATTTTTAAAAGGAGAGATAGATCTAAATTCCAAAAAAATATATGATCCAAAAAAAATAGAAGGTTTAGCTACTGCATACAATGCACAAATTGAATTTAACAAAAAAGCAAAAAAGGTAAAATGTAAAAAAATAGATGTAGTTTTTAAAAATGATTCTTTATATTTTAAACTTCACACGCCAAAATATGAAAACATAGATTTATCAGGTAGTTTTGTAGTTATCAAAAATCTAATATATGGAAAATCATATATTGATATTATTATAAAAACAAAAACAAAGATTGATAATGAAATAAAATCTCTTTTATTGGCATATAATATCAATCTTCCACTATATCAAAAAAGTGGAGAGACAAGAGCGATTGTAAAAATTAATGTTGATTTCAAAAATTTTAATGTCGATGTAAGTGGGGATTTTTATACACAAAATTCAGTATTAAACATTTCGGATTTTGATCTTATTATAAAAAATGCTCACTTAAAACTGAAAAACTCGACTCTTTCAATAATAGATTCTCAATTAGCAATTAGCAATATAGTTTCTGCAAATGCTAAAGGTAAAATTTTCTTCGATAAAAAAGAAGCAAAATTAATACTTACAAATTTAAATATTTATCAAAAATTCAATAGTTTTGAACTGATAAAAGCACAAAATTTAAATGAAAAACTCTATTTGGATTTTAAACAAGATAATTTCACACAACTATCTTTTGAAAATTTAAACAGTGTAATTAAAATCTATAAGGATAAATCTTTTGAAATAGTATTAAAAGATCTTTCAAAAATAAAAAATTATTCACCTATTTTAAAAAAAGCAGATATTAAAAAAGGCAAATTAAATATAAAAACAAAAGATTTTAACTCTTTTTTGATTGATGGAGAGTTAGAAAAACCAAATAAAATATTATTTGACAAAAAAGGAAAATCTGTAACTTTTTTTAAAATTAAAGGAAAAATAGAAAAAAATAATACAAAAATTGTTATAAATGATAAGATAAAGTTTCTATACTCTCAAATTCCAAAAATTTATATATATTCTTATGATATTTATCTTAATAAAAATATTCTAAAAACAGATAAAAAAGACTCAAGCAGATTTTTCATTTTTGGAAAAAATAGTAATATCATCATTGATAATCATAAAATTTTATCTAATAGGTTTACTTTTAAAAATTTTGAAAAAAGATTTGAATTTGAAAATATATATAAAAAAAGTTTAATAAAAGCATATGGAAATATTGATTATTTTTCGATATCAGCTAAAAAACTTAATGATGAATTTGTAAAAACATTTCTAAATATTTATGGAATAATAGGTGGAGTTTATAATTTAGAAGCTAAAGGCAACCTAAATAATTTAAGTGGAAAAGTAAAATTTTACAATGCTACATTAAAAGATCTTGCATTAATAAATAATATAATGGCATTTTTAAATACAATTCCCGCACTTGTCACATTTTCTGATCCAGGTTATAGTACTAAAGGTTTAAAAATTAAAAAAGGAGAAATAAAATTTAGACTAAAAAAAGATATGTTATATATAGATGATCTAAAATTTAATGGAAAAAGTGTAAATATTGAAGGAGTTGGAATTATAAATTTAAAAGAAAACACAATAAATATGATATTGAAATTACAGACTTTAAAAAAGGTAACAGATATTATTAAAAAGATACCTATAGCTGGATATATTATTTTAGGCAAAGAAGGAAAAATATCAACTGTTTTAAAATTGGAAGGAGACTTAATTAAGCCCAAAATTTCAACAAAATTGCCTGAAGAGACAATAAAAGCTCCTATAAATATTATCAAAAGAACACTACAACTACCTTTTAAAATTTTTAAATAGCAATTATTTATTCATTTCTTAAAACGTCAATAACTTTTATATCTGTCGCTTTTTTTGCAGGATAATAGGATGAAAATAAAATTATAATAATGGCTCCAAATATTATCATATTAAAATCAATAATAGATAGATCTAATGGGAGTTTACTTGTACCATATACATCTGGAGGGAGTTTTACAATATCAAATTTTCCAAGTATAAATATTCCTAAAAGTCCCAAAATTGAGCCAAATATTATCCCCAATCCACCAATGATTGAACCTAAATAGAAAAATATTGCTTTAATCTCTTTTTTTGTAGCACCAAGAGATAATAAAAGAGCAATCTCTTTTCTTCTATTCATCACTGTCATTAATAAAGAGCTGACAATATTTAAAGCTGCTATTAATATTATTAACATTAAAACGATAAAAAGAGCTCTTTTCTCCATAGTAAGAGCTGCAAAAAAGTTACCATTTTGTTGCCACCAACCAACTACTCCTACATTTTTTGGAAGAGATTTTTTAATAATTTTTATATCCTCTTGAGGATTTTTTGAATATATATGAATACCACTAAATTCGTCTCTTTTTATCCTCAATATTTTTCTTAGAGAATCGATTGTTGTATATACATAAGCTTTATCATATGCAATTAGACCAGATTTAAAATATCCTTTTATTTTGAATCTTTTTATTAATGGAGAAAGAGTAAATCCACCTGGCTCGCTTTTTGTAAATATAAAAACTACTTTTTCGCCTTCATTTATATACAATCTATCATATATTCCTTTTCCGACAATTGCTTCAAATTTTTCAACTTTTTTATTTCCTAAATATTTTTTTATAACATCATTTATCTTTTTCTCTTTTTCAAAATCAACACCAAATAAAATCCCTCCTTCCATAATATCGCCTTTTTTTAATATAGCTTGTGTTGTAACATAGGGACTAAATATAAAATTGGAAAATTTTTTTTCTAAATTTTCTAATAAATGTTGATTTACAGCTCCTGGCAGTTTAGGATATATTGTTAATGGATAATTCATTGTAAAAAGTTTTTTTTCAAACTCTTTATCAAATCCATTCATTATAGCCATTGCAATAATTAATACCATAACTCCAACACAAATCCCTAAAAAAGCAAGAAGAGCTGAGAGAAAAATAAACGGCTGATCTTTATCAAAACGAAGATATCTTTTTACTATATAAAAAACAAAATTTTTATCCATTTATTACCTTGAGATTTTAGACATTAGACATTAGTCATTAGAAATTGGAAATTAGGAATTGGTGTTAAGAGTTAAATATTAAATGTTTAAATTAACACTAAATTCTACACACTTAATTCTTAACTCTAACTCAACATACTCGACTATTCCACTATGCCCCTATTCCACTATCCTGCTTCGCAGCTTCACTGCTTCGCTTCTTCTCCGCTTCTCACTTACACATGAGACTCAGCTAATACACCCTTTTTAGGGCCGCTTTTTCCACAGCAGTGTTTATATTTTTTTCCACTTCCACAAGGGCAAGGCTCATTTCTTTTTGGTTTTTTTTGAGAAACTATAGGTGTTTTTCTCTCTTCATTTTGAATACTCTCACCATATTGCAATACTGCTTGAGATTTTAACTCTTCTTCCATTTTCTTAAGCTCTTCTTCTAATCTTTTTATCTCTTCCTCTTCTTTTTCGTCTCTAAGTTCTATTGTATGAAGTGTTCTAATATATTCAAATTTAATATTTTGTACCAATTCCATAAAAAGATTAAAACTCTCTTTTTTATATTCAACTAATGGATCTTTTTGATTATATCCTCTAAGACCTATTCCTGTTTTTAATATATCCATTTGATAAAGATGGTCTCTCCATCCATTATCAAGAATTTGCAGATATAAAATTCTTTCAATTTCTCTTCTTTGATTTTCATCTACAACACTCATTTTTTTATCGTATTCAGACTCTAGTTTCTCTAAAATATAATTTTTTAATTCATCATAATCTTTATTTGATAACTCTTCTAAATTAAAATCACTTCTAAGTTCCTCTTTGAGTTTTAGAATTAGCTTTTCTAAATTGAAATCCTCTTTTGGAGATTCAGAGAAAATTTCGCACTCATTTAATATATTTTCAACAAATTCTTCACGATTTTCTTTAATTTTAGATTCAATATCATATTCAGGATTTAAAAGCTCTTTTCTAAATTTATATATAGTTTTTCTTTGCTCATTTGCAACATCATCATATTCAAGAATATATTTTCTTGATTCAAAATGCATCGCCTCAACTTTTTTCTGTGCTTTTTCAACAGCTCTTGTCACCATTTTCGATTCAATATGTTCACCCTCTTTTATACCGATTCTTTCCATTATATTTTTTATTCTGTCACCACCAAAAATTCTAAGTAGATTATCTTCTAAACTCAAAAAGAATTGACTCTCACCTGGATCCCCTTGACGTCCTGCACGACCTCTTAACTGATTATCTATCCTTCTACTTTCATGTCTTTCTGTACCTAATATAAAAAGTCCACCAAGCTCTTTTACTTCATCATCAATTTTAATATCAACACCACGTCCAGCCATATTAGTAGCAACTGTAACTGCTCCCTTTTTTCCAGCTTGAGCAATTATTTCAGCCTCTTGTTCATGATGTTTTGCATTTAAAACTGAATGTGGAATTTTTTCTCTTTTTAAAAGTTCATGTAACAATTCATTTTTTTCAATTGAAGTAGTACCAACAAGAACAGGTTGACCCTTTTTATGTAACTCTTTTATCTTCTTTATAACAGCATTAAATTTTTCTTTTTCCGTTTTAAAGATTAAATCATCATGATCTTTTCTAATAACTGGTCTATTAGTTGGTATTGAGATAACTTCTAAATTATATATCTGAGAAAACTCAGTAGCTTCTGTTTGTGCAGTACCTGTCATACCAGCAAGTTTTTTATACATTCTAAAATAGTTTTGAAATGTAATATCAGCAAGAGTTTGAGACTCCTCTTTTATCTCAACTCCCTCTTTTGCCTCTAATGCTTGGTGAAGTCCTTCACTAAACCTTCTTCCCTCACTAAGTCTTCCTGTAAACTCATCAACTATAACAACTTCTCCATTCCTCACAACATAATCAACATCTTTTTCAAAAAGATAGTTTGCTTTTAATGCTTGATCTAAATGGTGTGCTAAAATTGCATTTTCTAAACTATATAAATTTTCTACACCAAAAAGCTCTTCAGCTTTTGATATCCCCTCTTCTGTTAGTAATATAACTCTATCTTTTTCATCTACTTTAAAATGTTTATCTTTTTCAAGCTGTTTTGCAATCTTATCTGCTCTTAAATAGTTATCAAGTTTTCTATTTGTAGGTCCAGAAATTATTAAAGGAGTTCTAGCTTCATCTATTAAAATAGAGTCAACTTCATCAACTATTGCATAATTGTGCCCTCTTTGAACCATCTCTTCAAGTGAATATTTCATATTATCTCTTAAATAATCAAAGCCAAACTCATTATTTGTTCCATAGGTTATATCAGCTTCATATTGCTTTTTTCTCTCTAAATCATCATCAATATCACCTGTTATACACCCTACACTATAACCTAAAAAGTTATAAAGTTTTCCCATTTCAGTGGCATCACGTCGCGCAAGATAATCATTTACAGTAACAACATGAACCCCTTCTCCAGTCATTGCATTTAAGGCTACTGCTAAAGTTGCAACAAGAGTTTTACCCTCCCCTGTTTTCATCTCAGCAATTCTTCCCTCATGTAAAACAATACCACCAATAAGCTGAACATCAAAGTGCCTCATACCAAGAACTCTTTTGCTTGCCTCTCTTGTTATTGCAAAAGAGTCTTCAAGAACTTCATCCATTGTTGCTTCTTTATTTATTACTTTATTTCTAAGTTCATTAAAAGCTTCTTTTAATTCATCATCACTATATTTTTCATACTTTTTTTCTAAAGCATTAATCTTTTTAACTCTTTTTTGATATCTTTTAAGTTCTCTATCATTTTTTGTTCCAATAACTTTTTGCACTAAAGTTTTAATCATTTTTTTCCTTTGTTCTTATAAAAATGCTAAAATAGTCAAGTGGTTTTAATTTTTATTGTTAAGTAGTTAAAATGGTTTTATAACACCACTTAACTATTAATTATCCATTTTAAAATAAACCATTTTAACTACTCAACAGTAGCTTTTAGTATGAAATTTTATCATAATTTTAAATTTTTTTTATATTAAGGAGAAAAAAATAGTGAAAACATTAGTTTTATTTATCATTTCCCAAATTATTTTATTTGCACAAATAGATATTGACTCTTTTAAAAGCTCTTTTTTACAAACTGTAAAAAGCAATAACAAAATTGTAAAATATAAAGGAGAATTATATTTTAAAAAGCCAGCAAAAATTTTATGGAAGTATAAAGAGCCTATTATAAAATCAATATATATTATTAACGATCAAGTAGTAATAATTGAACCAGAAATTGAACAGGTAACAATTAGCCATTTTAGTGAAACAAAAAATATAATAGATATATTAAAAAATGCAAAAAAAGTTAAAGAAAATCTATATATAGCAATCTATAAAGATCAAAATTTTAAAATATTCCTTGATAATAATCAAAACCTAAAAAAAATAATCTTTAAAGATGAACTTGACAACAATATCGAGATTGTTTTTTTGAATCCAAAGAAAAATATAGATATTGAAGATAAAATATTTGAATATAAAATTAATCCAGAATATGATGTTATTTTTCAATAGTTTAGGCGAAATCGCCTAAACTATTATACATATTTATGAACCATCTCTTCTAGAAGTTGCTCATTGATTTGGTCAAAATTTAAGTAACTATATACTTTATCCTCTTTACCTGCTAATTTTTTAGGAACTATTTCAAGATACTCTTCTTTAGTTGGGATTCTGCCAAGTATAGCAGTAACTGCAGCAAGTTCTGCACTGCCAAGATAAACTTTAGCATCTTTACCCATTCTATTGTCAAAGTTTCTTGTACTTGTACTAAAAACAGTTGCTCCATCTCTAACTCTTGCCTGGTTACCCATACATAAGCTACATCCAGGAAGCTCTGTTCTAGCACCAGCTGCAGCATAAATAGAATAATATCCCTCTTCAATGAGTTCTTCTTCATCCATTTTAGTAGGAGGAGCTATCCAAAGTCTTACAGGAACTTGTCCTTCGCCTTTTAATACTTCGCCAAGTGCTCTATAATGTCCAATATTTGTCATACAGCTACCAACAAATACTTCATCTATTTTATGAGGTCTATTAGGATCAGCTAAAACTTCACTTAATGTTGCAACATCATCAGGGTCATTTGGACATGCAACAATTGGCTCAGTTATCTCATTTAGATCTATCTCAATAACAGCAGCATACTCTGCATTTTTATCTGCTTTCATAAGTTTTGGCTCTTTTAGCCACTCTTGCATCTTTTTCATTCTTCTCTCAAGAGTTCTTTTATCCTCATATCCAGCTTCAATCATTTTCTCTATAAGTTTAATATTTGATTTTAGATATTCTACAACTGGCTCTTCATCAAGAGCAACAGTACATGCTGCTGCACTTCTTTCAGCACTTGCATCGCTAAGCTCAAATGCTTGCTCAACTTTTAAAAATGGAAGTCCTTCAATTTCTAAAACACGTCCAGCAAAAATATTTTTCTTACCTTTTTTCTCAACTGTTAAAAGTCCTTGTTTAATTGCAAAATATGGAATTGCATTAACAAGATCTCTCAAAGTAATTCCTGGCTGAAGCTCTCCACTAAATCTAACAAGTACAGATTCAGGCATATTAAGTGGCATACTTCCAGTAACAGCTGCAAAAGCAACTAGACCAGAACCAGCTGGAAAACTAATACCTATAGGAAATCTTGTATGGCTATCTCCACCAGTTCCAACAGTATCTGGAAGAACCATTCTATTTAGCCAGCTATGAATAACACCATCACCCGGTTTTAAGCTAACTCCACCTCTACTTGTGATAAATTCAGGTAGTGTATGTTGAAGTTCAATATCAGCTGGTTTTGGATATGCCGCAGTATGACAAAAACTTTGAAGAACAAAATCTGCTCCAAAACTTAATGCTGCCAACTCTTTTATCTCATCTCTTGTCATAGCTCCAGTAGTATCTTGGCTTCCAACGGTTAAAGTTTCAGGCTCCACATACATCCCTGGTCTAACACCTTCCATTCCACAAGCACGTCCAACCATTTTTTGAGCAAGAGTATATCCAACTCCCTCTTTACCTTCAGGTTGCTCTGGTCTTGCAAAAATATTTTCCTCTTCCATTCCAAGAACAGCTCTTGCTTTTCTTGTTAGACCTCTACCTATGATTAATGGAATTCTTCCTCCAGCTCTATATTCATCCGGTAAAGTATTTGGTTTAAGTTTAAATTCGCTTACAACTTCACCATTTTTTAATATTTTTCCTTCATACGGTCTAATTTCAATAATATCACCAGTTTCTAATTTATCAACAGGAGCCTCTATTGGAAGAGCACCAGAATCTTCTGCAGTATTAAAAAATATTGGAGCAATAATACCACCAATAATTACACCACCTGTTCTTTTATTTGGAACATGTGGAATATCTTCACCTATCCACCATTGAACAGAGTTTATCCCTGATTTTCTACTACTTCCTGTTCCTACAACATCACCTACAAATGCTACTGGAAGTTTAGTCTCTTCTTTTAATCTTTTAATGGTATCTTGAGCATCAGGCATTTTTGCTTTTAACATAGAAAGGGCATGAAGTGGAATATCACTTCTACTCCAAGCTTCACTTGCAGGAGATAGATCATCAGTGTTTGTCTCACCTGGAACTTTAAAAACAACAACTTTTAATGATTCTGGAAGTGGCTTTCTATTTAAAAACCATTCAGCATTTGCCCAAGATTCAAGTACCTCTTTTGCAAATTTGTTATTTTTTGCAAGTTCTACAACATCATTAAATGCATCATAAACAAGTAGAGTCTTTTTTAAAGCTTCTGCTGCAGCTTTTGCAACCTCTTCATCTTCATGAGAAAGAGCTTCTACAAGTGGACCTACATTATATCCACCAAGCATAGTACCAAGAATTTCAACTGCATGTTTAGGACTAATAGCTGCAGTTTTTGTATGACCTCTAATGATATCTCTTAAAAATGCAGCTTTTACATAAGCAGCATCATCAACACCAGGAGGAACTCTATTTAAAAGAAGATCCATTAAAAATTCTTCTTCTACAATAGGAACTTGTTTAAGTAGTTCTATAACTTCAGCAACTTGTTTTGCAGTTAAAGGCTTTGGAGGAATACCAAGCTTTTCTCTCTCAGCAGCCTCTTTTCTATACTCTTCAATAAAACCCATTTATACTCCTTTATTTAATGTTGTGAATTTGTTTAAATTGAGATAATCTTTTTTGCAATATATCAATATTATGTTGTAATTTTTTTAAAAATCTTTCATGTTTTTGCATCCAATTTGTTTTTTCATCTTCTAGTTTTGCTTCCTCTTCTAAAAGTTTATCTTCCTCAAAAGTCAACTCTCTATGTCTGTTTTTAAGTTCACTATCTTTTTCATTTAACTCTCCAAGTTCTTCTAACAACTTTCTTCTTTGGGCTAATAGATTCTCTCTTTCTCTTGGACTATCTTCTTTAGCTAATAATTTTTTAATTTTTCTTAACTTATCAAGAACTTCATTGATCTTATGTTCATTTTCTCTTATTTGTGATGAGACTTCTAATATCTCTTCCTCTTTTTTTAAGAGTTTTTCCTTAACGCTATTTAGTTTTAAATCAATCTCTTTTAACTCTTCTTCACTTTCTTTTACAAGTTCTTCAAAATGTTTAACATTTTCCTCAACTTTTTCTAAAACCCTTTCCATATTACCTCCTTTTGATGTATTCAATTTTATCAAATAAAATTATAACTTTTATAACATTGTTTCAACATGTAACACATAAAAAAATCTATGTGTAATATTGTTACAGCATATTATGTAATTTTAACATTATATATCCTAATAGTGGAACTGTGGTTATTATGAAAAATATAAAGATATAGATTCCTATTCTTTTACCACCTAAATAAAAAACTATTAACATTTTTGCAAAAGAGTTTGAAATTGATGCAAAAATAATTGATAAAACCGCACTGTTTAATGCAATTTTACCTTCTCTACTCATATTCGCAAGAGAAAGAGTTATTGCATCTACATCTGTAAGTCCAGAAATTATAGATAATAAATATACTCCTATATCTCCAAAGTTTCTCTCTATTAATGAAACTGCACCAAAAATTATTCCAAACATAATACCTATTTTTAAAGCTTCTTTTAATTCTAATGGGTTTTTAAATTCTATTGTAGAGTGTGAAATTTTGATTTTTGCTTTTTTGTAAATAATATATAGATAGAAATAGCCTAAAATGGTAGATAAGATAAAAGGATAAAAAATATATTCTAATAATCTCTTATCAATTAAAGCCACCTCAATAATAACTCTAAAAAACATTGTACTTGAGGCAATACCAATAGTAACAGCCAAATATGGGATAAGCTCTTTATTAAATACAGATTTTTTAGCAAAAGTTATTGCAACAGCAGTTGAAGAGACCAATCCACCAAAAAAACCAGAAAGAATTAGGCCCTGTTTTGCTCCTATACTTTTAACAGCAACATAACCAAAAAAAGAGAGACCTGCAATCAAAACAACCATCAACCATATTTGATATGGGTTAAAAATCCCAAAAGGATCAATACTTTTATTTGGCAAGATCGGTAATATAACAAAAGTCATTAATGCAAAAAGAATAGCTGAAGTAACATCTTTTCTAGTTATTTTTCCCTCAACCTCTTTTATTTTACTTTTCAATTCTAAAAGAAAAAGAATGATTATTGCACTAAATACACCACTTTGCTTATCAAGAAAAAAAACAATAGAGCCTGTTAAAAAAGTTGCAATTGCAGCAAATTCCGTTGTAGTCCCAATATCTTTTGTAATTTTTAATGTTTTTATATGAATATATGTTAAAAAAAATATCAATCCTAATAAAATGGCAGGGAAAATTAAATTATTATAATCTGTTAATTTTGCAGCTATAAATCCTATAATTGATATTATTGCAAAAGTTCTTGCACCCCCAAATTCTTGAGATTTTTCATAATAGGTTTGCAATTCCCTTTGTAAACCTATCATAAAACCTAAAACTGCAGAAAGAATAAATGAGGTTGCAAAATCTATATCCATTTTAAACTCTTTTTTGCCCTCATACTAAAATCTCTCTATTTCCTTTACTATTTGGAGATGAAAGAATTCCTGTATTTTCCAATTGTTCAACAATTCTTGCTGCCCTATTGTATCCTATTTGCAATCTTCTTTGAAGATAACTAATCGAAGTTTTTCTCTCTTTTAAAACAATCTCTTTTGCATCTTCATAGAGTTCATCAAGTTCTTCATCTATATTTTCATTTGTATTGTTTGAACTAATTTCTTCTTTTAAAAATTTTTCATCATATTCTGGAGTTCTTTGCTCTTTCAAAAATTCTACAATTTTTTCAATCTCTGTTTCACTAACCCAAGGAGCATGAAGTCTTATAAGACCTGTAACTCCTGGAGGAGTAAAAAGCATATCTCCACGTCCAAGAAGGCTTTCAGCTCCAAATGTATCTAAAATAACTTTAGAATCAATTTTTTGCCCTACTTTAAAACTTATTCTACTTGGCAAATTTGCTTTAATTAGACCAGTAACAACATCTACACTTGGTCTTTGTGTTGCAACAATTAAATGTATTCCACTTGCTCTAGCCATTTGAGCAAGTCTTGCGATTGAATATTCAACTTCTTTGCCACTTGTCATCATTAAATCTGCTAATTCATCTATTGTGACAACAATATAAGGCATAGGTTCAAAACCCTCTTTTTTTGCCTTTTTATTATAACCTTCTATATTTTTTGTTTTTGTCTGACTCATCAATTGATATCGTCTTTCCATTTCTGCAACCATATTATTAAGAGCGATCACGGCCTGTTTAGATTTAGTAATAACTGGTGTTAAAAGATGAGGAATATCATTATAAATAGAAAATTCAAGCATTTTTGGATCGATTAACATCAATTTTAAATTATCCGGAGAATTTCTATATAAAAGACTAATAATTATAGAGTTAATTCCAACACTTTTTCCGCTACCAGTTGTTCCAGCTATTAAAAGATGTGGGAGCTTTTTAAGATCCGTTACAAAAGGTTTACCAACAATATCTTTTCCAAGAGCAATTGTTAAAGGAGATGCGGCATTTTTAAAAATATCACTCTCAAGTATCTCTCTTAAATATATTGTCTCAATCTCTTTATTTGGAATCTCTATACCAACAACATCTTTCCCAGGAACTGGTGCTTGTATTCTTATAGTTTTTGCTTTCAGGGCCATTGCCAAATCATCTTGAAGATTTAAAATTTTAGAAACCTTAATATGAGGTGCAGGTTTAAATTCAAATGTTGTAACAACTGGCCCAGTATATGTTCTTACAACATCTCCTTCTATTTTAAATTTGGCAAGTTTTTCTATAAGCTCTTTTATTTTTTTATCAATTTCAGCCTCATTCACACTACTCTTTTTCTTAGAGGGCTTTTGTAAAAAATTTAAAGGAGGAAGTTTAAAGTTTTTTGGTTTTTCCAATTTCCCTTTTTCAACACTTTCTAAAAGCTTTTTATTCTCTTCCAACTCATCAACAATTTCTGTTATCAAAGAGGAGTTTTGCTCAATCTTTTCATTACTCGTTTTTGGGCTTTCATCAACAATTTCTATTTGTTCAATTTCATTTTCTTTTAATTCTTCAACTTTTTCTTTATAATCTATAAAATCTTGCTGCTCATTTGGTTTTGCTAAATTATCTGTATAAATTGATTCTTTTGGCTTTTTTATATTAACTGTTTTTTCATTTTTCTGTTTTGATACAGTTTTTTCAAGTATCAACTCTTCAAGATTTTTGTCAAATATTAGTATTAAAGATATTGCAAATATGATAAACCAAAAAAACCATGCACCAGCAAGACCAATATATGGTTTGATAAATTCAATAATATAATTGCCAAATTTTCCACTTAATGTGCCATTAGTAACTAAAGATTGAAAAATTAAAAAAGAAAAAAGCATAAGCAATGATGCAACAAAAATTTCTGCACTTCTTTTATTAAATTTTGGATTTTTATATATCTTAAATAAAGGATAAAGAAGAATAAAAAGATACAAAAAAGAGATATAGCCAAAATACTCTTTATTAAAATTAGCAAATCTATATCCAAATTTTCCCACATATGCAGGGTCTGCAATAATTGTAGAAAGTCCTAAATATAAAAAAATGACTCCAATTACAATAAATAATATATCTTTTAAAATGGAAACTCCTTTTGTTTATAATATTTAGAAATTAAAATTATACAAAATTCATATAAATATTAATCTTATAATACCAAACACTAAAAATATTATGGAGATATACTCTTTATAAGAAAAGTCGCTATATAAAAAATAAAAAGATAAGATAATAAAAACTGCTCCTTGTAAAATAGGTTTTAAAATAACTTTTATTTTTTCTATAAAAAGTTCAATTGAGTCTTGACTTAAATGAATAACAAAAGCGCTTTCACTCATATCTGTAATAATTTTTTTTATTCTTCTATGGGTCAAAGGAAAACTTGTAATATCATTTTTTATTAATTCAAAAAATCTCTCTTTTGCTCCTAATGCATCAGGAATATGTTTTTGTAAAACTGGCAAAATATCTTTTATACCATTAAAATTTTCAATATATGTTGTTCCAAGACCTTCAATTATTGCACTTGCCCTTAGGATAAATATAGCTTCTTGGGGAAGTTTAAATGGAAGTTCTTTTGTTGTAGATAAAAGATCAAAAGCTAATTTTTGCATTGATGAACTTGATAGATTTTCATCACTAAAGATATCAAACATTTTTTGAGCAAACTCTTCTAAGAGATTTTGTGGAGCATTATAAGCTATGATACCGAGTCTTTTACATGCTGCGATATATAACTCAAAATCTCTTTCATTCGCCGATTTTATTAGTTCAATGATTGCAATTCTTGTTTGATTTGAAATCTTTTTTACCATGCCAAAATCTAATAAAATAAGTTGTCCATCTTCATTTACCAAAAGGTTCCCAGGATGTGGGTCAGCATGAAAATATCCTCTAATAAGCATTTGATCTGTGTAAAAAAGAATTAATTTATTCATTATTTCATAAAAATCGATATTTAATCTTTTTAAATTCTCTCTATCATCAAATCTATAGCCTCTTTCAAAACTCATCACTATTGCATTCTCACTACAATATTTCAAATAAGCTTTTGGAAATTTAACCCCACTTTTTTTATAAGTTTTAGAAAAATCTTGAAGATTTTTTACCTCATGTAAAAAATCAATCTCTTCAAGTATCATTTTGGAAAATTCAGATATAACAGCATCAATTGAGTTTTTTGTATATAAAGAGAAAAATGGTCTAAATAAATTATTGAAAAAATTTAAAATTTTTATATCTGCTTTTACCTGCTTTTCAATGTTATATCTTCTTAATTTTACAGCAACTAATTCACCAGATTTTAGTCTCGCTTTATGAACTTCTCCTATTGAAGCACTTGCAATTGGTTTATTTTCAAAATATGAAAAAATATCATCCTTAAATGCTCTATTATAAACTTTTAAAAAATCTTCTTTATTCATAGGAGGTAATTCATCATGAAGCTCTTTTAATTCATTTATATAATCCAAAGAAAAAAAATCAGCCCTCGTGGCAAGTACTTGCGAAAGTTTTATAAAAGATGCTCCAAGACCAATTATAGTATTTTTTAATTCTTTTGGTTTAAGAGGTTTAAATAATAGAAATCTTTTCTTTTTTTTAATTAATAAAAAAATAGTTACTAAGAAGATAAATATTTTATAAATTCTTAATGGATGATAATATTTTTTCATAATTTTAAACTTTTTAATTTTTTAAATTTTACAATATTAAATATTATTTTTAACAAAAAATTGAATCTCATTTTATTAACTTCTATAATACAATTTTTAATAATCCCATTTTTTAGGAACTATAATTTTAACTGATTTTTTATAACTTTAAATATAAATATTAGTTAATTTTACCTATTTATCACACTTTTTAGATAAAAAAAATGCAAATTTCCTTGAATTTTTTAAAAAAAATCTGTACAATAGAAATGTAATAAATTTTCTTAAAAGGATGTGCAATGAAAAAAGCTGATTTTATCAATGCTGTTGCAGAAAAAGCTGGATTGTCTAAAAAAGACACTCAAAAAGTTATAGACGCAGCACTTGAGACTATTACTGAGGCTTTGGCAAAAGGTGAAGATGTAGCATTTATTGGATTTGGTACATTTACTACAGCACAAAGAGCTGAAAGAGAAGCAAAAGTTCCTGGTACAAATAGAGTAGTTAAAGTTCCTGCTACAAGAGTTGTAAAATTTAGAGTTGGTAAAAAATTAAAAGAAGCAGTAGCTAAGTAATAATTCTTCATATTTACGGCCTTCGGGCCGTTTCTAACAAGATAAATTAAATCTTTTTTAAGTACTATCATTGTAAAATTCCAAAACATTTTGCCGAGGTGGTGAAACTGGTAGACACGCGAGACTCAAAATCTCGTGGGCTTTGCCCGTGAGGGTTCGAGTCCCTCCCTCGGTACCATACAGTGCGGGAGTAGCTCAGGGGTAGAGCACAACCTTGCCAAGGTTGGGGTCGCGGGTTCGAATCCCGTCTCCCGCTCCATATTTCCCCCTTTTATATTCTTCTTATTTTAATTATTATAAAATCTTATGGGTACCTCTATAATTCTACAAAATTATTTAAAGGATTGTTTTGAAAATTTTGATTGCGATTTCTGGTGCAAGTGGAGTAAATCTTGGATTAAAAGCATATTCTCTTATCCCTAAAAATCATCAAAAATACTTAATTGTAAGTGAAAATTCAAAGTTAGTCTCATTAAAAGAGCAAGGCTATAATATATTTAATAATAATGAAATCTGGGAAGGTCCAGCGAGTGGAAGTTTTGGTATCGATGCTATGATGATTATTCCTTGTTCAATGAATACTTTAGCAAAAATAGCTGTAGGTATTAGTGATAATCTTATAACAAGAGCTGCGAGTGTAGTAATAAAAGAGAAAAAAAAGTTACTTATTGCTCCAAGAGAGATTCCATTTAGTTCAATTGCTTTAGAAAATATGTATAAACTATCTTTATTAAATGTTATAATTGCACCTCCTATTTTGGGATATTATAGTGAACAAAAAAATCTTGATGATATGGAAAATTTTATAATTGGCAAATGGTTCGATTTAATTGGAATAGAACATTCATTATATAAAAGATGGGGTAAAAATGAATAAAGTTATCTATCCTGGAACTTTTGATCCTATAACTAATGGGCACGTTGATATAATAAAAAGAGCATCAAAACTTTTTGATGAAGTTATTGTAGCTATTGCTTTATCCAAAGAGAAAAAGCCGATGTTTGATATTGAAAAAAGAGTTTATATGGCAAAAAAAGCTACAAAAAAATATGAAAATGTAAAAGTTTTAACTTTTGATTCATTATTAGTTGATTTTTGTAATGAACAAAATGCAAATGTAGTTATAAGAGGATTAAGGGCAGTTAGCGATTTTGAATATGAACTTCAAATGGGATATGCTAATCAGTCATTAAAAACTGATTTGGAAACAATATATCTTATGCCAAATTTAAAAAATGCCTTTATTAGTTCATCTGTAGTTAGAACTATACTTAAATTTAATGGTGATGTTAGTCATTTGGTACCTGAAGAGATTGTTGAGGATTTAAAAATTAGTAAATAGTAAGAAGTGATCAGTAATCAGATAAAATTAATTACATACTGATCACTCATTACTAATATCGGAGCAAATATGTATGTTGTTTTAGAAGGAATAGATCGAGTAGGAAAAAGTACTCAAATTGAACTATTAAAAAAAGAGTTTAAAGATGCAATTTTTACAAAGGAACCTGGTGGAACCGAATTTGGAAAAAAAATAAGAGAAATTGTATTAAATGATTCAATTTCACCAATTGCAGAGGTTTTTCTTTTTTTAGCTGATAGAAATGAACATTTAGAAAAAGTAATAAAACCTAATATTAAAAGATTAATAATAAGCGATAGAGGATTTATTTCTGGTATAGCTTATGCCCATATTAAATCAAATCTATCTTATGAAAAACTTTTTGAACTAAATGAATTGGCTCTTGAGGAGATTTTTCCAGATAAAATAATTTTTATTGAAATTGACAAAAATGAACTTGAAAAAAGAATGCATATAGAAAAACTTGATTCAATAGAAAAAAGAGGAGTTGATTATCTTTTAAAAGTTCAAAATTTTATGAAAGAGGCATTAAATAGATCAAATATTAAGCATTTAATTTTAGATGCAAATGATGATGTTTTAAAAATAAATAAAAAAATAGTAGATTTTATAAAAAAGGGTTGATTATGATAAAAGCTTTAAGAGGTATGAAAGATATTTTACCTCCAGTTAGTGAAAAATATCTTCATTTTATCAATACCGCTTCTAAATTAGCCAATAATTTTGGTTTTGAATATATTGAAACGCCAATACTTGAAGAGACTTCACTTTTTAAAAGAAGCGTTGGTGAGTCAAGCGATATTGTTGGCAAAGAGATGTATGAATTTATAGATAAAGGCGGAAATAGCGTCTGTTTGAGACCTGAAGGAACAGCTGGAGTCGTTAGAAGTTTTATTGAGCATAAATTTGATAGAAAAGAGGGAATTTTTAGATATTTCTATTATGGACCTATGTTTAGATATGAAAGGCCACAGAAGGGAAGACTTAGAGAGTTTCATCAGTTTGGATGTGAAACATTTGGAGAGCCAAGTGTTTATGAAGATGCAAATATGATAATATTATTAAAAGATATACTAGATTTTTACAATATCGATTATACATTAAAAATAAACTCTCTTGGCTGTGAAAAATGTATGCCAGTTTATAGAAAAAAATTGATAGAGTTTTTAGATACTAAAGAAGCAAAAATTTGTGAAGATTGTATTAGAAGAAAAGCAACAAATCCTATAAGAGTGCTTGATTGTAAAGTCGATGCTTGCAAAGATGTATATGTAGATGCACCAAAGCTTTTAGATAATTTATGCGAAGATTGTAAAAAAGATTTTGAAAAACTGCAAGATATTTTGCAAAAAAACAAAATCTCTTATGAAATTGATATTTTTTTAGTTAGAGGGCTTGATTATTATACAAAAACTGCATTTGAATTTGTAAGCAGTTCGCTTGGTTCTCAAAATGCTATTGCAGGTGGAGGAAGATTTGATAGACTAGTTGAATTCATGGGAGGTAAACCAACTCCTGCAATTGGTTTTGCTATTGGAATTGAAAGAATATTAGATCTTATTGAATTGCCTCAAAATAAAAGAGAGGGAATATATCTTGGAGTTTTAACAGAAAATGCAAAAGATAAAGCATTTGAAATTGCTACAAATTTAAGAAAAAAACAAAAAGTTATTTTTATATATAATAAAAAAAGCTTAAAAGCACATCTAAAAGGAGCTGACAAATCAAATGCAAAATTTGCAGCTATTATCGGAGAGGATGAATTAGAGAAAAATAGTATATGGGTAAAAGATCTTGATGAAAAAAAAGAAGAGATTTTAAAAATAGATTTCTTTTTAAAAAAATTTGGAGAAATTGATGTTTGATTATGGAATAAAAATATGGTCAAACAATAACTTTTTCATTGAAGATGGTGTTGTTAAAGTAAATTATAAAAATAAGCCATCTTTACTTGAAATTACAAAAAAAATAAGAGAAACTGGTATCAGAGGGCCTCTTCTTTTAAGATTTCCTCACTTAATAAAAAAGCAGATTGATACTTTATATAAAGAGTTTCAAAGAGCTATGAAAACCTTCAATTATGAAGGTGGATTTAATGCTGTTTTTCCTCTTAAAGTTAATCAGTTTCCAAATTTTATATCATCTTTAGTAGATATTGCAAAAGAGTACAATTATGGACTTGAAGCTGGAAGTAAAGCTGAGCTCATTATTGCTATGGCATACAATAATAAAAATGCACCTATAACTGTTAATGGTTTTAAAGATAAAGGAATGATAAGCCTTGGCTTTATAGCTGCTAAAATGGGTTTTAATATAACTTTAACTATTGAGGGTTTAAATGAGTTAGAAACTATATTGGAAGTTTCTAAAGAGCTTGGTGAACCTATCCCAAATATTGGCCTTAGAATTAGACTTCATAGCTCAGGTATTGGAATATGGGCAAAAAGTGGAGGAATAAATTCTAAATTTGGTCTTACATCCACTGAACTGCTTGAAGCAGTTGAACTTTTAAAAGAAAACAGTCTATTAGATAGATTTAAAATGATACATTTTCATATTGGAAGCCAGATTAGTGAAATTGGCCCTGTTAAAAGAGCTTTAAGAGAGGCTGGCAATATTTATGCTGAACTTAGAAAAATGGGGGCAAAAAATCTAACTGCTATAAACCTTGGCGGAGGTTTAGCGGTTGAATATTCTCAACATGAAAATCTTCATACAAGAAATTATACAATTACAGAATTTACAAATGATGTTGTCTTTTTATTAAAAGAGATTGCAGAACAAAAAGGGGTTGTACAGCCAGATATTTTTACAGAATCTGGCAGATTTATAGCTGCGCCTCATGCAGTTTTAATAGCACCAGTTTTAGAACTCTTTAGCCAAGAATATACTGAGCGCGGATTAAAACTTAAAAAAAATAATCCTCCCCTTGTTCAAGAACTATATGATCTTTACAAAACAATAAATAGAAAAAATGCAATAGAGTATCTTCATGATAGTTTAGATCATATGGAATCACTGCTTACTCTTTTTGATCTTGGATATATTGATCTTCAAGATAGAAGCAACACTGAAATATTGGTTCATTTAATAATCAAAAAAGCGATTGAACTAACAAAAAAATCAAATTATCAAGAGCTAAAAAGAATTCAAGATAGAGTGCAAGAGAGATATCTTTTAAATTTTTCTCTTTTTCAAAGTTTACCTGATTTTTGGGGTTTAAAACAAAGATTTCCAGTTATGCCATTAAATATGCTAAATATTCAACCTACAAGAAGTGCATCTTTATGGGATATTACTTGTGATAGTGATGGAGAGATAGATTTTAATATAGATTATCCTCTATTTTTACATGATATTGATTTGAAAAAAGAAGAATATTTTCTTGCTTTTTTTCTTGTGGGAGCTTACCAAGAAATTTTAGGAATGAAACATAATCTTTTTACCCATCCTACAGAAGTTACTGTAGAGTTTGATGATAATGGATATAGTCTTGAAAACATTGTTGAAGCCCAAAGTATATTAGATATTTTATATGATATGGATTATGATTTAAATGAACTTCAAAGCAATCTAAAAACAAATCTTGCAAATTCAGAACTAATTGAGAGTGAAGAAAAAGAGAAAATTTTCGAATTATTAGCACTTATTTTAAATGAAAATAGTTATCTTAAAATGACACCTAAAAAGGAAAACAATGAATAAAATCTCTTTATGGGAGATCATTAAAGAGGATTTTTCTATTGCATTTCAAAGAGATCCTGCTATTAGATCTAAATTTGAATTATTAACTAACTATCCTGGTGTTTGGGCAATATTTTGGTATAGAATTGCAAATAGATTATATAAAAAAGGATTTAAACTTCTTGCAAGAATACTTATGGGAATAAATCAAATATTTACAGGTATTGATATACATCCAGCAGCTACTATTGGAAGAAGAGTATTTATAGATCATGGTATTGGAGTTGTTATTGGAGAAACAACAATTATTGAAGATGATGTTTTAATATATCAGCAAGTAACTTTGGGCGGAGTTAGTTTAGAAAAAGGGAAAAGACACCCTACTATAAAAAGTGGTACTGTTATAGGAGCTGGTGCAAAAGTTCTTGGAAATATAACTTTAGGCAAAAATGTGAGAATTGGGGCAAACTCTGTTGTTGTAAAAGATGTGCCAGATGACTCAACAGCAGTTGGAATTCCAGCTAGAATAATAAAAAAAGGTCTTGATAAATCGATGTTAAGTCACAATAAACTACCTGATATTGATAAAGAGATGTTTGAATACTTAATAAAAAGGGTGGCTATATTAGAGCATGCATTATTAACTGGTAACAAAAATATACTAAAAGAGGAAGAAGAGTTAGAACATATATATGAAGCCTTTATAAAATCTATGAAAAGTTAGTATAATTTCAATGGCACCTCTAAAACTTTAAAAGGATAGAAATGTTTTCAAAAAGAATTGAATCTCTTTCAGAATCATTAACTATGGCTATAACATCATTAGCAAGGGAGCTTAAAGCTCAAGGTAAAGATATTCTTAGTTTTTCTGCAGGCGAGCCAGATTTTGATACTCCAAAAGCCATAAAAGAGGCTGCAAAAAAAGCAATAGATGAAGGTTTTACAAAATATACAGCAGTTGAAGGTATTCCGGAGCTTCTTGATGCAATAAGTGATAAACTAAAAAGAGAAAACAATTTAGAGTATTCAAGAAAACAGATTATTGTTAGCAATGGTGCAAAACAGTCACTTTTTAATCTTTTTCAAACATTGATAGATGAAGATGATGAAGTTATTATTCCAGCACCATATTGGGTAACTTATCCAGAACTTGTAAAATATAGCGGCGGAAAGCCTGTTTTTATAGAAACTTCTGAAGAAAATGGATTCAAAATAACACCAAATCAATTAAAAAATGCAATAACTTCAAAAACAAAACTTCTTATATTAACAACTCCATCTAATCCAACAGGAGCAGTATATTCAAAAAATGAGCTTGAATCTTTAGCAGAAGTTTTAAAAGGTACAAATATATATGTAGCAAGTGATGAGATGTATGAAAAATTAACTTATGATGGAGAATTTACTTCCACTGCATCAATCAATGAAGATATGTACAATAGAACAATAACAATAAACGGCCTTAGTAAATCTGCAGCAATGACTGGATGGAGATTTGGTTATTTAGCCTCTGCTAATGAAGAGATGATAAAAGCTATGAAAAAACTTCAATCACAAAGCACATCAAATATCTGCTCTATTACACAAAAAGCCGCAATTCCAGGTCTTGATGGAACAATTGATAAAGATATTGAATATATGAAAAATGAATTCAAAAAAAGAAGAGATGAAGCAGTAGAGCTTTTTAATAAAATTGATGGATTAAATGTTATAAAACCTGATGGTGCTTTTTATCTTTTTGTTAACCACTCAAAAATAGAAAAAGATTCAATGAAATTTGCAAAAGAGTTACTGGAAAAAGCAGGAGTTGCTATAGTTCCTGGTATTGGATTTGGTAAAGAGGGATATTTTAGATTTAGTTTTGCTACTGATTTAAATACTATAAAAGAGGGAATTATAAGAATAGAAAATTTTATAAAAAACTACTAATCTTTAGGGTTTTGCCCTACCCCCTTCTTTTTTTACTTTAATATTTTGAAATCTATCATTTTTCTTCAAAAACTTTGCAATTTTCAGCTATTACAATTCTCTTTTGATATAATAAAGATAGTATGCCTTTATTAAAAATATGGAGAAAGCCGTGTATGTTACTGAAAGATTTTTTCTTCCAAATGACTTTAAAGAATATTTAAAAAATTTAAAACCAATTTTTGGATTTGGTGCATTTGGTGAAACAACATACTATAGAACATATAGTAGAAAAACAGGACCCAATTCTCATGAACATTGGCCAGATACTATTATAAGAGTAATTGAAGGTATTTTTTCTATAAGAAAAAACCACTATAGAAAATATAATCTTTCTTGGAGAGATGAAGATTATATTGAATTTGCTAAAAATATGGCAATAAATGCCTTTAAAATGAAATGGCTTCCTCCAGGAAGAGGCCTTTGGATAATGGGTACAGAATATATTTATGAAAGAGGAAGTGCTGCTTTATATAATTGTGCAGCAGTTGATACAACTGATCTTGTAAATGCGGCAGATTGGGCAATGGATATGCTAATGGTAGGAGCAGGAGTAGGTTTTAATACTGCTTGGGATGGCAAAGCAAATAAACCAGATAAAAAAAATTATCTAATTTATATAATAGAAGATTCAAAAGAGGGATGGGTTAAATCAGTTAGACTATTACTTGAGAGTTATATAAAAAATAGACCATTTTATCGCTTTGACTACTCTAAAATAAGACCTGCTGGAAGTGAACTAAAAATGTTTGGAGGAATAGCAGGTGGACCTGAGCCTTTAAAAAGGCTACATAAAAATATTGAAAAGACAATGGATGATTATATAGAAGGAAAAATAGATAAAACAAGATGTGTTGTTGATATTTTTAATGAACTTGGTGTATGTGTAGTATCTGGAAATATCAGAAGATCTGCTGAAATTGCCATAGGATCACCATATGATAAGACTTTTTTAAATTTAAAAAATTATGAAAAATATCCTGATAGAGCAGAGATTGGTTGGATATCGAATAACTCTATTTTAATAAAAGATATTAATGATTATAAAGTATTAGATGAAATAGCAGCATTAATTGAAAAAAATGGAGAGCCTGGTATATTAAATTTGGAAAATATGCAACATTATGGAAGATTTGGCGAAGAGATAAAAGATAAAGCATGGTTAAGTAATCCTTGTGGAGAGATTGCACTTGAGAGTTATGAACTCTGTAATTTAGCAGAAATTTTTATAAGCAGATGCGAAAATATAGATGAATTTTTAAAAATGGTTGAATATGCTACATTTTATGCCTCAACAGTTAATCTACTTCCAACTCATAGAGAAGAGACAAATAAAATTATTGCAAGAAATAGAAGAGTCGGTGTTAGTGTATCTGGTGTAGCAGATTTTATAGAAAAAAAAGGTTTTGAAACTCTAATAAAATGGCTAAGAGCAGGATATAAGAAAGTAAGAGAAATAAATAAAAATTTAGCAATTGGTGCTGGAATACCAATATCACTAAAAGTTACTGCAGTAAAACCATCTGGAACGATAAGTATCTTAGCTGGAACTAGCCCAGGTATGCATTATCCTCCATTTACTTATGCAATAAGAAGAATTAGAATAGGAAAAAATTCAGAGCTTGGAAAATTTTTAAAAGAATCAAATGTACCATATGAAATAGATATGTATGATGAAAACACTTATGTATTTGAATTTCCAATTAAATATGACAATCCTAAAAGTGTACAAGATGTAACTGTTTGGGAACAGATGATGATTTTAGCCACACTTCAAAGAGAGTGGTCAGACAATATGGTATCAAATACTATAGAATTTTCCAAAGAATATAAAGCAAAAGATATAGCAAATATTTTAAAAGAGTTTTTGCCTATGATAAAATCTGTAACTATGCTTCCAAAAAGTGATCACATCTACCCTCAAATGCCATTTTCTAAAATTAGTAAAGAGGAGTATGAAAAATTAATGAAATCTTTTCCTAAACTTGACTGGTCAAAATATACAGGTCATGAAGCAACGGGAGAGAGATTTTGCAGCTCTTTGAGTTGCACATTTAGATAGAAGGAGATAATTATTCTCCTCCTACTATGCCTTCATCTACATCTGGATTAATATCTTCTGGAATATAATCTTTTCCAAACTCTTTTTTTGCTAAGTTTAATGCATCTATTAAATCATCAATATTCTCATAAGGAATATGAACTTTCCATTCTGGCTCTTTTGCATTTCCATTTAAAGATATTCCAATACTTACAACAGGTTCGCTTTTCGGTCCATAAGGCTCTGTAACATGAGCTACTGATACTACACCCTCTTTTGTTCCATATAAATTAAAAATTTTTATTTCACTTTGAGTTTTAGCCATCTCTTCTCCTTTTTCTAACTTAACTATAATAAGTATAACAAATTTAATTTAAATTTTACTTTTTCTTTACAAGCCTTGCTAAAATTGCTTGAAGTTTTAACCACTCTTTATGAAGCATTAAAGGAAAACCAGCATAAGTTTTTCCACCTTCTATAGATTTTGTAACGCCACCTCTTGCAGCTATAATTGCAAAATCACCAATTTTTAAATGACCAGCAGTTGCACTTTGTCCACCCATCACAACATTTCTACCAAGAATAGATGAGCCAGAAATTCCAACTTGAGATGCCATTAAAACATTTTCACCTATAATAGAGTTGTGCCCAATTTGAATTAAGTTATCTAGTTTTGTTCCTCTTCTAATAACAGTAGAGTCAAAAACAGCTCTATCAATAGTACAGTTAGCACCAATCTCAACATCATCTTCTATAATAACATTACCATTTTGATATATTTTTATATGTCTGCCATCTTTTGTATGAGCAAACCCATACCCATCGCTTCCAATAACTGTACCTGAATGAATAATACAATTTGCTCCAATAATACAATCCCTATAAATTGTAACATTTGGATAAATTAATGTATTTTTCCCAATTTTTACATTATCTCCAACTACAACTCCACTCATCAAAGTAACATTATCACCAATTTCACTATCATAACCTACATATACATTTGGAGCAATTTTACAGTTTTTACCAATTTTTGGCTTATTTCCAGATATTTGATAAGGCTCTTTTGCAAAATATTTTGAAATATAAGCCAAAGTAAGATATGGTTCATCACTTACAAGAGCACTTACATTAGAGGGAAGTTCTTTTATAAATTTTTCATGTAAAATAACTGCAGCAGCATTTGTGGATTTTAAATCTTTTAAATATTTTTTATTTTCCAAAAAAGAGAGTTGGTTTGGACCTGCTTTATCAAGACTTTGTATACCTTCAATTTCTTTATCTTCACCAATATATTTTAAATTTAACTCTTTTGCTAAAAAACTTAATTTCATATATTTTCCTAAATTTTTAATTTAGATATTGGACATTGGGCATTAGGAATTAGGAATTGGGAATTGGGAATTGGGAATTAATTTCCTTCAGCCTTCAGCCTATTCCACTTCACAGCTTATCCCCTAACTTTCTAACTCACCTTATTCAACTACCTCTCTATTGCAACAACTCCACCTCTAATAATCTCTTTTGGATTAAATCTATCTAAAGCTTTTATAAAATAGCTCACTCTTTTTGGCTCATCTGCTACCATTACTATAATTCCATCTTTTCCAACATTAGCAATGCTTCCATTATAAGCTCTACATAAGGCCTCTATGTCAGCAAGTTTTTCACTTAACGGAACTTTTGCTAAAACCATCTCTTTTTCAATTAGCTCTTCATGTTCAATAACTTTATATACTGGAATTAGTTTATGAAGCTGTTTTATAATTTGTTCAATTACTCTTGGACTACCGCTTGTAACAATAGTTAATCTTGAAAATTTTGTATTTGGAATTGGAGCAACAGTTAAAGTCTCTATATTATATCCTCTTCCAGCAAACAGTCCAGAAATTCTTGATAATACTCCATGTTCATTCTCTACAATTACAGAAATAACTCTTCTTTCATTCATGATTAGTCCTTATACTCTAAAAGCATATTATATAAACTTCCGCCAGCTGGAACCATTGGCAATACATTTTCATATCTATCAATAATAACATCAATTATTGCTACTACACCTTTACTTATTGCATCATCAAGAGCTTTATCAAACTCCTCTTTTGTTTCAACTCTATAACCTATACCACCAAAACTTTCAGCTACTTTAACAAAATCGGGCTGCATTGAAAGGTCTGTTTCAGCATACCTTTTATCATAAAAAAATGTTTGCCACTGTCTTACCATTCCAAGATAGTGATTATTTAAAACAATATTTATAACTGGAAGCCTATATTCAACAGCAGTTATTAATTCTTGAATATTCATCAAAATTGATCCATCACCACTAAAATTTATAGATATCTCATCTTTTACACCTCTTTTTACTCCCATAGCAGCAGGAAATCCAAATCCCATAGTACCAAGCCCACCGCTTGTAATTAACTCATTTGGTCTAGTAAATGGATAAAATTGGGCAGTCCACATTTGATGCTGACCAACATCAGTTGATATTCTTGCTTTACCTTTTAGCTTTTCACCTACTCTTTGAATAACCCATTCAGGTTTTAACACCTCATCGCTATCTTCATATGTTAAAGGATGAAGCTCATCATATCTTTTTAATATTTCTCTCCAACTCTCATATCTATCTTTATCTACTTTCTCTTTTACTAATGGAAGCATCTCTTTTAAAACATTTTTTAAATCACCAACTATTGGATAATCTACATGTACAAGTTTTCCTATACTACTTGGATCTATATCAACATGTATAATTTGTGCATATTTGGCAAATTCACTTAGTTTTCCTGTAACTCTATCATCAAATCTTGGCCCTAAAGCAATTAAAAGATCTGCTTCGCTCATTGCCATATTAGCTGCATATGAGCCATGCATTCCAACCATTCCAAGAAGCAAAGGATCATCATATCTTAAAACACCTCTTGCCATTAATGTTTCAACAGCTGGAATTCCCGTAAAACTTACTAATTCTCTTACTAAATCTGCTGCACCACTTCTAACTATTCCGCCACCAAGATAAAAAACAGGTTTTTTAGCATTAGCTATAGCTTCTACTGCTTTTTTTATCTGTCTTTTGTTTCCTTTATATGTAGGTTTATAAGTTTCAAGTTTTATCTCATCTGGATAATTAAACTCTCCTATTTGAGCAGTAACATCTTTTGGTATATCCACATGAACTGGACCTGGTCTTCCACTTCTTGCAAGATAAAAAGCCTCTTTTAAAATTAAAGGAAGTTCATTTACATCTTTTACTAAAAAATTATGTTTTGTACAAGGTCTACTAATACCAACAGCATCTATCTCTTGAAATGCATCTGTTCCAATCATAGAAATTGGAACCTGACCACTAATTACAACTAATGGTATCGAATCCATATAAGCAGTTGCAAGACCAGTTACTGCATTTGTAAATCCTGGTCCTGAAGTAACAAAAGCAACACCAACTTTTCCAGTTGCTCTTGCATAACCATCTGCTGCATGGACTGCAGCTTGTTCATGTCTTGTTAATATATGTTGAAAATATTTATGTTTATAAATCTCATCATATACATTCATTATCGCGCCGCCAGGATATCCAAAAACTACTTCAACATTCTCTTTGCGCATAGCCTCAACAACCATACGCGCACCACTCATCTGCTCCATCATATCTCCTAAGCTTTTCTTTTTAATTAAAAACGACAAAATTTATCTTATGGGCACCTCTAAAAACTATTTATAATTCATAGAAGGCAAAGATGGTGTAAGATTTGGATGAAAAATTTTTGAGGTTTAGCCAAAGCTAAATCGATGAAATTTTTCGCCAAAGATTGTACCATATTTGCCTTCCCTTTGGGCTTTCATAAGTTTAGCCTTATACTTCGTTGTAGCTTTTTGACTATGCTATAGCATAGCCTGCAAAGCTACGCCTCCTCTAAGAACAACCTATAAAAGCTATAAGTTATAAATAGTTTTTAGAGGCGCCCTTATTTTATCTAAAAAAATATTTTCTTTATATTTTTATATTTATTTACTTAAAATTTTTTTACATCCTATAAGGGCTACCCCTTCTCTAACACCCTCATCACTAACTAAAACTTCATCAAAATCTGCAGTTTTCATAATCTCTTTTAAAATCAGTACTCCTGGTATTATAAAATCTTCTCTACCCTTTCCAACAAGTTTTGCTCTTTCACTGCTGCTTAATTTTAAAAGTTTATTTAAAGCATTATCAATATCAGTTGGAAAAAGAACTGTTCCATTAACAATATCACTATTATAATTTTGATAATCTAAATTTTTTTTAATTGCTGCAATTGTTGTAGGAGTCCCCCCAGTTGCCACAAATCTTTTAGGTTTTCCAAAAATCTCATATGTATCATTTAAAAATATTTTTATTTCTTCCATATATTTTTTAATACCAAAAACAATATTCTCTTTTGTTTTGAATCTTTGAGCAATTGTAACTATACCAAAATCAAAACTTTTTGTAACTATCTCTTCTTTATTTTTTATAACAAATTCAACAGATGCACCACCAATATCACACATTAAAAACTTTTCACTGTTTAGGCCAAGTCTTGAAAGCAAATGCTCTACTGCTACTGCACTATAAAATCCTTCCATATCAGGATCAATTACTTCAATATCAATTCCAGTTTTTTCTTTTATATATTCAATTGCCTCTTTTTGATTTTTTGCTTTTCTAAATGCCGCTGTTGCTACAGCTTTTACACTCTCTTTTGAAAAATCTATTCTTTTTTGTATCTCTTTTATAGCTTTTGCAATTCTATCTAAAGCCTCTTTTGATATTTCAGAGCTTTTTTCAAGATTGTCAGCTGTCTGAACAACTTTTTCATATTCAAAAATCTTATCTAAGGAATAACAATCTATCTGTATTGCTCTAAGAGAATTTGAGCCGATATCAATAGCAATCATTAAGATTCCTCATAAAATCTATATCCATGCTTAGTTAAAAGTTCTCTTATCTTTTCTTGATGCTCTTTCCCTTTAGTCTCAAGACCTATTGAAACATTTGCATCTCCATATGCCAAAGATGCAGAAGTTCTATCATATCCAATCTGAACAATATTTGCACTAGCATCTGCTAAAATTTCAGTAAGTTTCATTAAAGAACCTGGTTTATCTATAAGTGTTACTATAAGTTTCATTTTTCTGTATGATTTAATTAAACCTTTCTCAATTATTACTGAAAGCATCGTTACATCAATATTACCGCCGCTCAATAAAATAGCAACTTTTGAATTATTATTGATATCAAGTTTATCGTATAAAAGTGCAGCAACACCAACCGCTCCAGCTCCTTCTACTACCAACTTTTGATTTTCAAGCAAAAACAAAATTGCATCTGCAATCTCTTCATCATCCACTTCAACAATATCATCCACACACTCTAAAATAATATCCAAAGTCATTTTTGAAGTATCTCTAACAGCTATACCATCTGCTATTGTTCTAACTTCAGTTGAATCTATTGGTTTACCAAGCATATATGACTCTCTCATTGCCGGAGCTCCAGCTGCAGTTACACCTATCACTTTTATATTCGGATTTATCTGTTTTATTGCACTTGCCATTCCTGCAATTAAACCACCACCTCCTATAGGTACAACAACTGTATCTATATTACTATTTTCTTCTAATATCTCCAGTGCAATAGTTCCTTGACCTGCCATTACATCCTCATCTGCAAAAGGATGCACAAATACTCTATTTTGTTTTTTTGCTAAATCTTTTGCAAATAGATATGCTTCATCATAATTTGAACCATGTAGTAAAACTTCTGCTCCATATGATTTAACCCCATTGATTTTTGTAAGTGGTGTATTTTCAGGCATAACAATAGTTGCTTTTATATTATAATAGTTTGCACTAAAAGCAACCCCCTGTGCATGATTGCCTGCACTTGCAGCAACTACACCCCTTTTTTTCTCTTCTTCATTTAATAAAGATATTTTATTAAAAGCTCCTCTGATTTTAAATGCACCAGTGACTTGGAGATTCTCTTTTTTCAAAAAAATATCACATCCAAATCTTTTTGAAAGAATTGGTGCATATGCAAAAGGTGTTTTTGTAGCAACTTTTGAAACTCTTTTTTGTGCTTCTTTAATTTTTTCCAATTTAACCATTAAAAACCTTTGTTGTTGGTGTAGTGTTTGACATTAGACATCGGACATTAGTAATTGGGAATTAGTTTTTAACTATCACTATCCACTATCACTAATCCCCAATAACAAATGACTTAATGACTAATGACTCTAACTTTCTCACTTTCTAACTCTCTTACTTTCTAACTCACCCTACTCAACTCACTCAACTAAATAAATTTCTATGATCAACCATAGTACATCTGTTTTGAACGACTTTCAAACCAGCATCTTTAGCTTTTTGTGCAGCCTCATTATTGACAATGCCTGCTTGCATCCAAATAACTTTTACATCTTTTCTTTTTATTGCTTCTTCTACAATTGGTAATACTGCAGCAGGTTTTCTAAAAATATCTATCATATCAATTTTTTCTGGAATATCTGATAGTTTTCTATATACTTTTTCTCCCAATATAGTCTCCTCTTTTGGATAGACTGGAATTATTTTATATCCAACTTTTTGAAGATATGCAGCAACTTTATGACTATCTTTTGAAGGATTTGGAGAGAGTCCAATTACAGCAATTGTTTTTACCTCTTTGAAAATCTCTTTTATTTCATCTAAATTTGCGTTAATTGTAGGAAATTCACACTCCATTATATCCCCTTTTTTGAAAAGATTTTATCAAAACTAAAGTTAATTCTTAATAACAATCTCGAGGCAATGTTTTTAAATATTTTATATATTTTTTTATTCTTTCAATTCTATGAATATCTGAAGGGTGAGTAGATAAAAATTCTGGAATATTTTTTTTGGAAATTTGTATCATCTTTTGCCAAAATCTTATGGCTTCATTTAAATCATAACAAGCTTTATACATTAAATATAGGCCCACTTGATCAGCTTCATATTCAAATTTTCTACTATATGGATATATTATTCCATATTTTGAACCAACTCCATATGCCAAATCAAAAAGTGGACCCCATTTTGAAGAAGATACATTTAAGCCTTTTTCAACTAAATCTCTTGCAATACTGCTTACCATTGCAATGCTTGCTCTTTCACTTCCATGTCTAAGTATTGCATGGGCTACTTCATGTCCTATAACTGTTGCTAATTGATCTTCGTTATCAACAATTTTTAAAAGTCCAGTATAAACAAAAATTTTACCACCAGGAAGACAAAAAGCATTAATCTCTTTTGATTTTAAAACATAAAACTCCCATTGAAAATTTGGATGAAACTCTTTTTCAGCAACTTTTGCAATTCTTTGTGATACTTTTTTTACAAGCTCATTATAATAAGGGTCTTTTGATAATTTTTGTTTTTTTAAAATTTCTTGTTTTGCTTGCAATCCAAGCTGAATCTCTTGAGATGGAGAAATTAATATTAGCTGAGACCTATTAATATAAGGATTTTTTGCACATGATAAAAAAAAGATAGGAAAAAGTATAGTTACAAGAAGTCTTTTCATAATTACCCCTAATTTTTTAAAATGATATCAAATTTTTGGGGCAAAGCCCCAAAAATCATAAACCAAAAAGGGATAATGTATGATATGCTATAAAAGCTAAAATCCAAGCTAAAACATTTGGGTAGATAGTATAAAAAGCTCTCCATACCCATTGTGGAACTTCAGCATAAAACGTACTCATAGCAGCAACACAAGGAGAATAAATCATAATAATAACTATTAAAGCTATTGCAGCTTTAAAATCAATATTTTCCCTTAACTTTTTAATCAAAGTTGAACTGCTCTCATCTACTTCTCCAACAGCATATAATGTTGCTAAAGTAGATACTACAACCTCTTTTGCTGCAAGTCCACTTAGAGTTGCAACTGACAGCCTCCAATCAAATCCAATTGGTTCAAAAACTGGCTCAATAAATTTTCCAAAACTTCCAAGATAGCTATTTTCCAACTCTTTTGCAGCAAGTTCATTTTGAAGATTAACTTTTTGCTCATCACTTGTTGCTAATTCTATTTTTTTTGCATACTCATTTTCTAAATTTTCATTTACTGGATATGAGCTTAAAAACCAGATTATCATTGCAGCGCCTGCAATAAATGTTCCAGCTTTTTTTATAAATATTTTTGACTTTATCCAAAGCTCCATAGCAAGCGCTTTTATTGATGGAAATCTATATGGTGGCATCTCCATAACAAAAGGCTCAGGCTCTCCTTTAAAAAGAACCATTCTTAAAATTTTTGCAACTATTAAACCAAGTATTGCCCCTCCAATATATATTGCAAACAATACATTTCCAGCACTATGTGTAGGGAAAAATGCAGCTATTAATAAAACATATACAGGAAGTCTTGCACTACAATTCATAAATCCAAGAACAAGCATTGTAATAATTCTATCTTTTGGATTTTTTAAAGTTCTTGCAGCCATATATGCTGGAACAGTACATCCAAAACCACTTACAAGTGGGATAAACGCTTTTCCTTGAAGACCAAATTTTTTCAAAAATCCATCAAGTAAAAATGCTGCTCTTGCCATATAACCAGTTTGCTCAAGTAGATTGATTCCTAAAAACAAAATTAAAATATTTGGCAAAAACATTATAATTGCACCAACTGCTGGTATTACACCATCAGTTATTACTGAATTTAGATCGCCTTCAGGCAAAATACTTCTTAACCAATTAGCAAAATTTGTTACAGTTTGGTCAATATAATCCATAGGTATTGAGCCTATCTCAAAAGTTAATTGAAACAGAGCCCACATAAAAAACAAAAATATCGGAAGTCCAAAAATTGGATGAATCAAAATATTATCAATTTTGTCTGTTAGAGACTCTTTTTTTGGAAGTATCATTGATTGCATAACAATACTTTTAGATAGAGCATTTCTTTCATTGGCTAAAATATCTGCTACACTATCTTCATCAAATTCAAGTTTCAATCTTTTTATACTTTCACCAAGCTCTTCATGCAGTTCTAAAAAAATTGGAAGATCATGAACAATTTTATAAATATCTTCATCCTTTTCCAATAGCCTAATGACATAAAATCTTGCTAAATCTTTATCTTTAAAATGTGGAGATTTCATTAAAATTTTTGATATATTTTCTATTTCATCCTCTATTTTTTCATTATAAAAAATCTTTCTTTTTGGTTTTGCATTTTTATAAACTTCAATAATTTTATCTACTATTTCATCAACGCCTCTGTGTTCTTTAGCAGATGTTAAAATAACTGGAATACCAAGAAGAGTTGAGAGTTTATCTGCATCAATTTTTCCACCTTTTTTTTCTACCTCATCTATCATATTTACAACAAGAATCATCTTTTTATGCATATCTAAAAGTTGCATTGTAAAAATCAAATTTCTTTGTAAAACATTTGCATCAACTACATTTATAATAACATCATAGTCTTCATTTAAAAGATAATTTTTTGCTACATGCTCTTCAGGTGTATATGCATTTAATGAATAGATTCCAGGAAGGTCAACTATCTCAATATCAAAATCATCTTTTTTTAAAAAAACCTCTTTTTTTTCAACAGTAACCCCTGCAAAATTTCCAACATGAAGCCTTGCTCCACTCATTGAATTTATAATTGAAGATTTTCCAACATTGGGTTGACCAACCATAACTACCTTTATCTTTCCCATTATCTACCTCTTATTGAAATTGGTTAAAAAAGTTAAATTAGTTGAGTGGTTATATTTTGTTAAGTGGTTTTATAACTATTAGTTCTACTTAACTACTCAACTACTCATCCACTTATCCACTCAACTACTCAACCAAAATAGAATCTGCTTCCTCTTTTCTAAGAGCCACTCTTGTTCCTTCTACATCAACTTCCCATGTCTGTTTTTTTAAAGTGTAATCAAGAAGTTTTATTCTATTTCCTTTTGTTATTCCCATTGCAGAGAGTCTTCCTTTTATAGGCTCTTTTGCAGTTATTTTCTTTATAACTGCCTCATCACCTATATTCATTTGAGATACTTTTTTCATAATCTCTCCTAAAAACTTCTTTTTAATATTACTTTGAAAATATCTTTATCTTCATTTGATTGTGTCATATCATTAATATTCGCATAAACTATTTGTGCTTCTATATCATACAAAAGCTTTGCTTCTATATATGCATCTATCTCTTTTGTTTCATAACTTTCTTTATCATCTACTTCAAACTTTCCATAAATGAGACCAAAATTGTATTCATCAAAGCCATAATCAAAACCTATGTTATAACTTTTTGCATCTTTATCTTCTACCCCGTCAATTGTTTGGTCTTCCATTGATGTAAAAAATGGACCGCCACCAAAACTAAACATACTGCCTGTGTCTCCAAACTCTTTATTATATGCTAAAGATAGAGTAAAATTCTTATATGAATTTTCTATCATTGCACCAAAAGTTTTAGTATCTATATCATTCATCAAAGATTCTCCACTATCTTTTGCTCTATCAAATTGCAAAGCAAAATTAATTTCTAAATCATTGATACTAAATCCATAAGATGATTCTATATAGAAAATATTTGCTATATCATAAAGTTTATATCCCCAGATAGAAAATGCTAAATTATCTTTTTCATATTCAAGTGCTGCAATACTTAACCCGTCAGTTTTTTCTTCAATTCCTAATGTTTCATTTAAATTTACAAATTTTTTAATATCTGCTCCATTTTCCCATCCTGCCATTTTATTTAAATGGGCTAAAGTAAGTATGATATTATCAAAACTACTGTTTTTTATTAGATACCCTTCAAAAAAGTTTGGTGTCATCATTATATCATCACTATCAGCATGCGGAGAATCAAATAGAAATCTTCCAGCTTTTATTTGTGTATCTTTATATTGATATGATAAATAAGCCTCATTAACAAAACTAAATCCATCTCTTTTTTCGCCATAAAACTCTTCAGCAATCTCTTCTTTTTTAGGATTTAAGCCAAAATCTTGAAGAGTATACAATGAAACTCCAGCTTTAAATCCATAAAAGTCTTTTGTATCAAAATGAATATTTCCACCTATTCCAAAAGCTTTTTTATCAATATCTTGTTTTTGGTCAATATAAATATATCCTCCTCTAATTTCCAAATAGTAATCCAAAAAACTTTCATTAGCAAAAATCATGTTTGCCAAAACTGCAGATAACAACAATCCTTTTTTCATAATTGTCTCCAAAATAGATTTTATGAAATAGTACAAAAAATAAACTTATTTATTTCTTAATCTTGATAATCATTATCATTAATACAATAGGTGCAATTCAAAACTTTTATTTTACAAGATGGAAAAATGTTGTAAAATTACACTCCAATTATTATAGTTATATATATTTACTTTTATAGTGCATTTGATTAAATTATATTTTTAATTTAGGAGATTTTATGAAAAAGATATTTTTATTTTTTTTGATATTTGTTGCTGTTTTTGCAGAGGATAAAATCTATTACGAAGATGATATCTCGCCTAAAGAAGCATATGAGATGCAAAAAAATGGAGCAATTTTAATCGATGTTAGAACTCCTGGTGAGTTTATTTATGCTGGACATGCCATAGGGGCTATAAATATTCCTATTTTTTATTACTCTTTTAAAACAAAAGATATAAAAAGCAGAATAAATTTTTCTAAGTTAGAGCTTAAAAAATCTAAAGCTTTAGATTCACATAAAATGTATGAAATTATTCCTATAGAAAACAGAAATTTTTTAGAAGATGTTAAACAGGTTATCAAAAAATTTCCAAACAGAGCATTGTTAATCATTTGTAGAAGTGGCGCAAGAAGCCAATATGCAGCAAATATATTGGCTAAGAATGGAATAAATGAAGTTTATAATGTAGAAGATGGTTTTATATTTGGTTGGAAAAAATCAAATCTACCATATGGTGGAGAATAGATATTGCTTATTCTCCCCTATTTTCCATCTCATTATAAAACTTCATAAGTTTTTCTCTAACATCTGCAATCATCTCAGGAGTTGCTTTTGGAGATTCAAGCCATATAGCTTGGAAATTATCTTTTTGCGTAGTATATACAGATTCATTTAAAAAAGCACTATACTCTTCTATAGTATTACAAAATCTCTCTTCATTTGTCTCTTTATTTACAGCTTTAATTACCCATCCGCCAACTCCATTGGGTAAAATTTCAGCTTCTACTATCAATATATCATTATCTTGCATTTTAATCCTTTATCCATTTTGCAACTTTTTGACCAAATTTAACATTTTGTCCAGGTCTTACATCTAATTTTACACTATTTTTTTCAAATAGCATAACAACAGTTGAGCCCATTTTAAAATATCCCAATAATTCGCCTTTATTCATCCAAAGATTATTATATTTATAAATACTTAATTCTCTATTTTTATTTGTTTCTACTCTTTTTTCAAATACCAAGGTCATTTGCCCTACATTTAAAGCCCCAACAAGAACAATATAAAAAAGTCTATCTTCTTTGTTTTTACACTCAAGTATAACTCTTTCATTTTCTATAAAAAGATTTATCTTTTTTTTAAGATATCTTAAATTAACAGGATACAACTTGCCAGGAACATGAATAACTTTTAAAATCTGCATATCACAAGGAACATGATATCTATGATAATCTTTAGGAGAAAGATAAAAATTTATAAAATCACCATCATATATTTTATTTAGATTTTCTTTACATTCAATAAGTAAAGAATCAATACTATATTCCATGCCTTTTATTTGCAAAGATTTATCTTTTTTTAATTTTCCACATTCTGTTATTAATGAATCAGTCGGAGATATTATAGAATCTTCTTGATAATCGATATCTCTTTTTTTGATTAGTTCTCTTGTAAATAGTTCATTAAGGCTTTTATAATCTCTTGCCTCTTTAAATTCGCTCATATCTAAACCAAGAAGTTTAATATATGAACTATTGATAAATTTTTGTAATATTGGGTGAAATCTTTTACTTGCAAATTTTCCAAACCCAGCTGATATTATATTTGTTACTACTCTTTTTCTCATATAAAGCCCTAAAAAAATTTATGCTAAATATATCAAATTTTGGATAAAATCACAAAACTGTTATTTGGAAATTAGGAATTAGTTAAAATAGTCGATTACACTCAACTTAAAATCTAATTCCAAATTCCTAATTCCCAGTTACTAATTTAAAGGAGTTTTATGTTAAGGTTTGCGCCAAGTCCTACAGGAGATATGCATATAGGAAATTTAAGAGTTGCTATATTTAATTATATTGTTGCAAAACAAAAAAATGAGAGATTTTTACTTAGAATTGAAGATACTGATATTGAAAGAAATATTGAGGGAAAAGATAAAGAGATAATGGAAATTTTAAAAAAATTTAATATTAAATGGGATGAGCTTTTATATCAAAGCCAAAATATAAATTTTCATCAAAATTTTGCATATAAACTACTTCAAGAGAAAAAGGCTTTCGCTTGTTTTTGTACACCACAAGAATTAGAAATTGAAAGAGAAAAAGCTAAAAAAGAAAAAAGAGCCTATAGATATAGTGGAAAATGTGAAGAGATTACCATAGAGGAAGCTTCAAAAAGAGCTGAACCTTTTGTTATTAGAATCAAAAAGCCAAAATCTTCAATAAAGTTTGAAGATATTTTAAAAGGAAAAATGAGTTTTGATCCAAATGAAGTTGATTCATTTGTAATTTTAAGAGCAGATGGAAGGCCAACTTACAATTTTGCATGTGCAATTGATGATATGTTACATGATATTACCTATGTAATAAGAGGCGAAGACCATTTATCTAATACTCCAAAACAGATACATATAAGAAAAGCTCTCGGATATACAAAAGATATCATATATTGTCATCTTCCAATTATTTTAAATATTCATGGTAAAAAAATGAGTAAAAGAGAAAAGGCCTCTAGTGTGAAATGGCTCCTTGAAGAGGGTTTTTTGCCAGAAGCTATAGCAAATTATCTAATTTTACTTGGCAATAAAACTCCAAAAGAGATATTTACACTAAACGAAGCAATAGAGTGGTTTGATTTAAAAAATCTTTCAAATTCAAGCCCAAAATTTGATATAGACAAATTAAGATATATAAACAGAGAACATCTTAAACTACTTCAAGAAGAAAAACTTGCAAAACTGTTAGGATATGAAGATAGCCAAATAGGAGAATTAGCAAAAATATATCTTGAAGAAGCAAGTACATTAAATGAATTAAAGAATAAAATAGATAAAATTTTCAATGAAAAAAGAGATTATAAAGATTTTGAAAAAGAGGCTAATATATTAAAAGAAAATATATTAGAAGTTATAAAAAATAGTGAAAATTTTGATGAATTTAAAAAAGAGTTAATGAAAAAGAGTTCATTAAAAGGAAAACAGTTTTTTAAACCTTTAAGAATAATGCTAACTAATCAAGAGCATGGACCAGAACTTAGTAAAATTTTTCCAATATTGAAAAATAAAATTGAAGAGGTAGCAAAATGGTGGTAATATCAACACTTTTAGAAGCGATAGCAAATATTTTACATATGGTTATAAATATCTATATTTGGGTAGTGATTATTGCAGCATTAATAAGCTGGGTTAGACCTGATCCATTTAATCCTATTGTTCAAACTTTATATAGATTGACTGAACCTGTATATCATTTTATAAGAAGATATATTCCAACAGTTATTGGAGGAATAGATTTAGCTCCATTGATCGTTATAATTGCGCTTCAATTTATTGATCTGTTTTTAGTAAAATTATTGTTTCAATTAGCATATTCACTGTAATGAGATTTTTAATATTTCTGTTACCTCTTTTACTTTTTTCAAAAGAGGTAACTCTTGATTTTTTATCTTCAAAACCAGCTTCTGTTGCTAAAGATTATTATATATGGAAATTTTTTGATCAAAATATTACAAAAAAAGAGGCTTGGGAGGCTTTTTATCAGATAAAAAATGTAAATAGAAAAATCTTTTTAAAATTTGCTCCAAAAAGTGGGGATAGTGAAGTTATAAAAATTGCAAAATGTATGAAAAAAATAGAATTTCCCAAAGATTCTTCTTGTATTGCTGTTTGGCCGACTCCTTATAGATTTATAAACAAAGATTTTAAAACCCAAGAAAAAATTTTAAAAAAAATAAAACCATTTAAAATATATACAAAATATTGGATATTACATCAAAAACACCCTTTCTTTTTGCTTCTAAAATATAAACATCTTTTTTTAGATATCTATATGAGTGTAGGAGATAAATTCAGAGAAGAAACATTAAATTATGCAATTCCAACATATATTTTAAATGATTTAAAAAAAGATAAAAGATTTGATTCATTTATTAATTTAGCAGCGACAAATCCAAAACTAAAAAAAGTACATTTTTCTTTTTTTAACTTAAATCCAGATGAACTATCTCATAATAGCAGTTTTATGATAGCAATGCTTGCAATAAAATATAATCTTTTAAATTTGGCAAAGAGATATCTAAAAAATGCAAAAGAAAAAGCTTACTATACTTTTGATATTGATAAATGCAATTTTTGGCTATATCTTATTTCAAAAAATAAAAAATATTTAAATGAGCTACTTAAATCAAAAGATTTAAATATTTATACCTATTATGCTTATGAGAAAATGGGTAAAAAAATAAATATAAAAAAAGTAAAATTAGAAAATGAGAGTTTTAAATTTAATGATATTAATAGATCAAAAATAATTTATATCTCATCTCCTGCTGTTTCAATTGATACAAATAAAAATCAAAACATAAATGACCCATTTTTATGGCTTGAAATTTTAAATAGTATAAAAAATATGAATAAAGAAGAGCTTTTTAATTATTCTAAAAAATTTAAATCAAAAAAACTATTGCCAGTTTATGCATTTATAATTGAAAAATTATCAAAATATAGCATTCACCCATTTATAACGCCATATGAAAATTTGCTTAAAAATTTGAGTGTAAAAAAGAGAGCTTTAATATATGCTATTGCAAGACAAGAGAGTAGATTCATACCCTCTTCTATCTCTCACTCATTTGCATTAGGTGTTATGCAAATTATGCCATTTTTGGCTAAAGCAATTGCAAAAGATAAAAAGATAAAAAATTTTGACTTAGATATGATGTTTAATGAGAAAAAAAATATTGAATTTGCTATTTATCATCTCAAATTTCTTGAAAAAAAATTATCTCATCCACTGTTAATTGCTTATGCATATAATGGAGGAATAGGTTTTTTGAAAAGAAAAATAGTTGAAAAAAATATTTTTGATAATAGTAAATTTCAACCATTTTTAGCAATGGAGATGATCCCATATAGTGAAAGTAGAAAGTATGGTAAAAAAGTGTTATTAAACTATATAATATATCTTAATATTTTTGAAGAGAAAGAGAAATTAATTTCTCTTATTAAAAAATTAAAACTGTTTGACCATAATCATCGCTTTTAAATATAAGCTTTTTAGTACCCACAGTTTTTGGAAATTTTACCAAATATAGTTTATACCAAGGTTTTACCATTGGCATCTCTTTTGAAAGAGAATCTTCATTTGTCAATTTTTTTATATCAAGAGGCTTACTATTATTTAATGATAAATGATATTTTGGATTAAAAAGGCCACTTTTTTCTTCATCACTAAAATCATTTGCTATATATACTCTAACAAAAAAATACTCTCCATCTTTATAATTTTTAATTGGATTTAGATATGTAGCTATTATGAAAGCTTTATTTTCCATAGAAACTACAATCTCACCCTTTTTTGTATATGTAATGGCTCTTTCATAAGGCTTATCTTTGCTAAAAAATGAAAAACCACTTTTTTGTGCACATCCAGTAAATATTATAAAAACAAAAAAAATAAAAAGAGTAGATATTTTTTTCATATAATTCCTTTTAAACTTTTTAGAAATATTTATTATTCAAACAAAAATTATACAAGAAAACAGCTTAACTGGTTTTTATCTAACATTTGGTAAAATTCATTTGATTTTAAATAAAGGGATAAAATGAGATTGGCTATAGCTTTTACTGGGCCATCAAATAGCGGAAAAACTACTCTTATAGAAAAAATAGCTAAAAAACTAATTGATAAATATAAAATCGTTATTGTAAAAAATGACCCAAAAGATAAAGCAAAATTTGATATAGAGGGAAAAGATAGTTATAAATTTTTCCAAACAGGAGCAGAAGTGGTCATAACATCTCCTACAAGAACAACATATTTTTCTCATAGAAAAAAAAATATTGAAAATATTATCAATATGGTTGATGATTTTGATATTATGTTGGTTGAAGGTTTAAAGACTCTGCCGCTTCCAAGAATAGCAATTTTTAGAAACACTATAGATGAAAGCTATTTTGATTATATAAAAGCTGTAGCTATAGATGAAAGCATAGATAAAAGTAAAATTCCACAAAATATTGAAATTTTAGATTTGAATGATATTGATTCAATAATAGATTGGATTTTTAAAAACGCAAAAAGGGTTTGATATGCAAGAGATTTTTGAAGCTATAAAAAAAAGCGCAAAAAAAATTCATCAAGCTATAATTCATGAGGATTTTGGTTATTGTGAGGGAGAAAACTGTTCTGGAGAACAGCAATTAAAACTGGATGTTTTAAGTGATAATATTATTGAGGAAGAGCTTTCAAAAATAAACTCTGTAAAAATTTTAGCAAGTGAAGAAAAAAGCGATCCAATAACAATTAATGAAAATGGAAAATATCTAATAGGGTATGACCCACTTGATGGAAGTAGTTTAATTGATGTTGATTTAAGTGTAGGATCAATTTTTGGAATTTATGAAAATAGCTTTAACGGAAAGGATCTTGTGGCATCAGCTTATATTGTTTATGGACCAAGAGTTGAGTTGGTAATTGCAACAATTAAAGTAGAAAGATATATTTTAAAAAATGATGATTTTGTGTTTATGGAAGAGTTGAAACTTAATGAAAAAGGGAAATTAAATGCTCCAGGAGGAACACAAAAAGAGTGGTATCCTCATCATAAAGAACTTGTAGAATCATTTTTTAAAGAAGGTTATCGTTTAAGATATTCTGGAGGTATGGTTCCAGACCTTCATCAAATTTTAGTAAAAGGTGGAGGTATTTTTAGCTATCCAGGGACAAATGACAAACCTATGGGTAAGTTAAGAAGAGTATTTGAAGTTTTTCCATTTGCAAATGTTTATGAAAAAGCTGGTGGATTTGCTATAAATGATAAGGGGGAAAGACTTTTAGATCTAAATATAGAAAACATTCATCAAACAACTCCTTGCTTTTTTGGATCACACTATGAAATCAAAAGAGTTAAAGAGTATTACTCAAAAGGGAAACAGTGGAAAAAACAGTAGATCAATATGAAAAAGCTCTTATTGAAAAAACAAAAATTTTAAAAGAGTGCCAAAAAGATAAAAAAATTGATAGTTGTCTTAAATGTAAAGAGATTATTGGGTGTAAGATAAGAAATGAATATGTAAATGCTGTTTATGAAAGTATGAATAAAGGCCAAGGCGGCGGATTTGAATTTTAAATTAAAAGGATTTTTATGCAAAAAAAGATGTATATAACTACTCCTATATATTATGTAAATGATGTTCCACATATTGGTCATGCTTACACAACAATAATAGCAGATAGTGCTGCAAGATTTTTCAGGCTAAGAGGATATGATACATTTTTTCTAACAGGTACAGATGAACATGGACAAAAGATTGAACAATCTGCAAAAGCAAAAGGAAAAACTCCAAAAGAATATGCTGATGAGATAAGTGCTAAATTTAAAGAGCTTTGGGACTATTTTGATATTAGCTATGATAAATTTATAAGAACAACAGATAAAGAGCATATTATAGGTGTTCAAAAAGCATTTGAGATTATGTATGAAAGAGGAGATATATATAAAGGTACATATGAAGGGCATTATTGTATCAGCTGTGAAGCGTTTTTTCCTGAATCTCAATTGATAGAGGGTGAATTTTGTCCAGATTGTGGAAAAGTTACAACTATTGTAAAAGAGGAAAGCTATTTTTTTAGACTCTCAAAATATCAAGAGGATCTACTAAAATGGTATGAAGAGGCGGATCCAATTTTACCAAAATCTAAAAAAAATGAAGTTATAAGATTTGTTGAAGCTGGTCTTAATGATCTATCTATTACAAGAACAAGTTTTGATTGGGGGATAAAACTTCCTAAATCCATAAATGATCCAAAACATGTTATGTATGTTTGGCTTGATGCTCTTTTAAACTATATAACTGCTTTAGGGTATGGAACTGATGAAAAATTAATGCATTATTGGCCGGCTGATTACCATCTTGTTGGGAAAGATATTTTAAGATTTCACGCAATTTATTGGCCAGCATTTCTAATGAGCCTGGGCCTTCCTTTGCCAAAACATATAGCAGCTCATGGCTGGTGGACAAGAAATGGCGAAAAGATGAGCAAATCAAAAGGAAATGTTGTTGATCCAAAAAAAGTAGCAGATGCTTATGGATTAGAAAATTTTAGATATTTCTTATTAAGAGAAGTTCCTTTTGGTCAAGATGGAGATTTTAGTCAAAGAGCGTTAATTGATAGAATAAATAGTGATCTAAGTAATGACCTTGGAAACCTGTTAAATAGAATAATAGGGATGAGTGGTAAATATTTTGATTATGAAATTAAAAGCTCTGATTTAGAAAAATACCATAAAAAAGAGATTGAAGAGATAAAAAATATAACTCAATCATTAGAAAAATATATCTATGATATGAAATTCAATCGTTATCTAGAAGAGCTTTGGAAAACTCTATCTATTGCAAACAGATCTATAGACTTTTATGCTCCATGGAGTAAAATGAAAGAAGGAAAAACAGATGAAGCTATGGCAACAATATCATTAGTTGCAAATATATTAGCCAAATGTGCGATTTTACTCTATCCTATAATGCCTAAAACCTCTTCTAAAATTGCAGATGCTCTTGATTTTGAAATAAACCAAGAAAGTTTTGAAAAATATATAGAGAATTTTGAATATTTAAATAATTTTACAATTAAAAAAATACCACCTCTATTTCCAAAAATTGAAGAACCATTAATGCAAGAAACAAAAAAGGAGCCTAAAAAAGAGGCAAAAAAAGAAACTAAAGAAGAAAAAGGTTTAATTTCAATTGATGACTTTTTAAAAGTAGAAATAAAAGTAGGTACTATATTAGAAGCAGTTGAAGTTCCAAAAAGCAAAAAACTTCTAAAAATTATGGTTGATCTTGGTGAAGAAAAGCCAAGGCAGATAGTTGCTGGCATAAAAGAGTACTATAATCCTCAAGATCTTATAGATATGCAAGTTTGTGTTGTAGCTAATTTAAAACCTGCAAAACTCATGGGGATTTTAAGTGAAGGAATGATTTTAGCTGCTAAAGATGAAGATGGTTTAACTCTTATTTCACCTCAAAAAAGAAAAAAGCCTGGAACTTTAGTTAAATGAGAATTGAAAATCTTATTTTTCTTATTGGCGGAGAGTTGAAAAACTCTCCTGAAATATCTGTTATAAATAATTTTACTTTCGATGTAAATTTAATAAAAAGAGGTGATCTATTTTTTGCAAAAGATAAAAATGAAATAGAGATTGCTATAAAAAATGGAGCTTATGCTATTGTTTTTGAAGGGTGGACTCAAATAACTGACCAAGAGATTGCTTGGATAAAAGTTGATAATCTTCAAAATGCTGCATTAAAACTATTAAGATTTTTAATAATAAAAGAGCAAATACCTCTTTTTTTAGTAACAGATATTGAATTTGAACTTGCAAAAAATTTATTATTAAACAGTGAAATACTATTTATTGAAGATGATTTTATCGATTCATTGATAAATTTTTATCAAAATAGCCCAAAACTGATTTTCTTAAAAGATAAAGAGCTATTAAAAAGATTGGCTTTAGATATTTATAATTTAAATAAAACAAAAGAGATAAAAATAATAAATAGATATCTTTTTGAAATATCTTTTGTATTCAATAAAAAATATTTTGAAAGAGTCCAAATATCACCAATTTTTATTGATGAATTAAAAAAGGTTCTATCAATTTTTGAAGAGTTTAATATCTTATATAGTTTTAAAAATCTTGAAAATTTTCCCCATTTTAAACCATATTTTGTTGATAAATATTTAAATCAATTGGAATTTGGTAAAAGTGATAGAGTTATAATAGTTGAAACTAATGAAAAACTTTTAAAAAGAGAAAAAGAGTTTTTAAAAAATAATGCAAAATGGGCAAAAAAAATTTTTATAAGCCCAAAATACATAGATAACAATTTTTTAGTCATTAATGAATTTGATAAAATATATGAAATTTTGTACAATTTGAACTATAATTTTGCATTAATTGGAATTAAAGACTTTAAATTAAAAAATTTTTCACAAATTAAAAATCAAAAAACACTTTTTTAAGGAGTAAATACATTGGAATCTTCAGATAAACCCTCATCCCTTCATTTATCTGACCTGTTTTCTGCATATTGGGACATCTTTTTTGGTATTATTTTTGGAATTCTTGCTTTTTTATCTCATACAAAAGGTTTAACTTACACCAGTACAATTTTAGCTGCTATATCAATAGGGGCACTCTCAGTCACAATCTCAGAAATTGCAGAAATTTTAGCTGAAAGACTTGGAGAGCCTTATGGTAGTTTTGTATTAACATTTAGTGCAGTAGCAGTTGAAATTTTACTATTGTTTATGATTTTAAATGGAGAAGGACATTCTACAGTTGAGAGTTTAGCAACTGTAAAAAGTGGAATAATATCTGCTGTTATTGTTGATATGAATGTATTGCTTGGACTTGCTGTTTTTGTAGGTGGACTTGCTTTCAAAGAGCAAGAGCATAATGAAGATACATCAAGTACTTATACAACAATTTTATTTGTTTCAGCACTTGCACTTTTAGTTCCAAGCTTACTACAATTTTCAGATAATCCTGAAGAAAAATTAACTAAGGCTAGTGTAATAATATCGGTTATGCTTATTCTTTTTTACGTAATTATATATATTTTTCAAACTAAAACTCACTCTCACTTTTTTAAATCAACTGCAAGAAGTAGAATAATGAGAATGAAAAGAAAAATTGGAGAAGAAGAGGAAGAAGAGGAACACTATATTTTTGATAAATTTCCTAATTTTTTAAACCTTTTTATAATATTTCTTTTGATTCTATACGTTGGTTTTGTTGCTGAAATATTTGCCACTGATGGTATGCCCGTTTTTAAAGAACTTGGAATCTCGACTGGGCTCGCAGGTTTAATTATAGCTATAATAAGTGTATCTCCTGAACTTTTTACTGCAATTAAAGCTGCAAAAGATGACCAGATTCAAAGAGTTATAAACATTGCAATGGGGGCATCAACGGTATCTATTTTGTTAACTGTTCCAATACTTATGTTTTTAGCATATATAAATCATATCCATTTTACATTAGATTTTAACTCTTTACAAATAGGTGCTTTGATATTTACTGTAATACTAGCTTGGAAAACAACAGATGATGGTGAAACAAACTATATTGAAGGAATTTCACATTTAATGCTTTTTTCATGTTTTGCAGTCATTGCAGCACTTTATTGATGCTGAATGGATGATTGGTTGATTGGTTGAGTAGTTGAGTGGTTTTTATTTCATTATTACTCGACTTTTTTAACTACTCGACCATTTTAACCTTTTTAACTACACAACTATTTTATACTTAAAAGGGTCACTATGAAAAGAAGAGTTTTTCTAACAACTACAGCTATTGCTACAGCATCTATTCTTTCTGGTTGCAAAAGAGAAGAAAAACACTATAGCTCAGTAAATATCTCAAAAAAGAGAAAAATTGAGATAAAACTTTGTACAAGCTGGCCGGCTAATTTTCCTATTATGGGAGAGGGAGTAAATAGATTTGCTAAAAAAGTAGAAGATGCAAGTGATGGTGAAATTGAGATAAAAGTATTTCCAAAAAATATACTGGTCCCTGCTCTTGGCGTATTTGATGCTTGTAGCAGTGGCCAAATTGAAGCTTTTCACTCAGGGCCCTATTACTGGAAAGGAAAAAATGCTGCTTTTAGCCTTTTTGGTGGCTTTCCTTTTGGATTTACATCAGATGAAATGGGCGCATGGATGCTTTTTGGAGAGGGACTTAATATTTGGAGAGAGTTATACGCCAAATACAACCTCTACCCTCTTCTTGGAGGAAATACTGGTGTTCAAATGGGAGGTTGGTTTAGAAAAGAGATAAAAAGCATTGATGACTTAAAAGGTTTAAAGATGAGGATTCCTGGCCTTGGTGGAGAAGTTATGGCAAAACTTGGAGTAAATCCTATAAATATTGCTGCAGGTGAAATATATACAGCTCTTGAAAGAGGTGTTATAGATGCTACTGAGTGGGTTGGACCAGCTCTTGATATAAAAATGGGTTTTTATAAAGTAGCAAAGTTTTATTATAGTGGTTTTCATGAGCCAGGAAGTGTTTTAGAGCTTACTTTTAATAAAAAATTCTGGGATAAGCTAAATAATGATATAAAAGCGATAATTAATTCTTGTGCTAATGAGTTAAATGCAACAATGGTTTATGATTTTCAAGCTCAAAATGCAAAAGCAATGAAAAAATTAAATGAGTATGGTGTTATATTAAAAGATTGGCCTGAGGAAATTATAGATGAAGCAAAAAAAGCTCTTATAAAAGTAATAAGCGAGCAAAGTGAAAAAAGCAAAGATTTTAAAATGGTTTGGGAAAAAATTGAGCCTTTTTGGATGGAAAATAGAAAATGGACAAATATAAGTTTAAAAAACTATTTAAGAATGAGATCGTAATTTTAGGTAAGTATGGTAAGTGAGCGAGGGTAAAGCGAAGCTTTAAGACAACAACTGCTTGTTGTCTGTACCCGAGCGAAGACGAGAGTATATGCGAAGCCGAAATTCAAGGAATTTCGTGTCTGAGCATACGAACAGCTGGTTTACCTTGAAGCAAATCAAATGAGCAAAGCGAATGAAGATTTGTGGTTAGATTAGTTGAGTGTGTTGAATATGGTAAGTATGGCGAGTATGATGAGTGGGGAAATAAGCTGTAAAGTGGAATAGGCTGAAGGTTGAAGGAAAACTAATTCCAAATTCCTAATTCCCAATTCCCAATGACTAATGTCTAATGACTAATGACTAATTTTATATGGTATTTTATCCTTTACTCCAGCTTTTTCAAATCCTTTTAGTCTTAATCTGCAGCTATCGCAAACACCACAAGCCTCATCTTCAGCTTGATAACAGCTCCATGTAAGTTCAAGCGGTACATCAAGCTCTAATGCTTTACTAACAATATCTTCTTTATGAAGATGTATAAGAGGAGTTTTTATCTCTATATTTGTTTCATCTTTAGTTCCAAGATTTATAGCTTTTGTCATTGCTTCTATAAAACTCTCTTTACAATCTGGATAGCCACTACTATCCTCTTCAACAATTCCTATATAAATTGCTTCTGCTCCCTCTTTTTCAGCTACTGCAGCAGCAATACTTAAAAATATACCATTTCTAAATGGTACATAGGTTACCGGAACACCAGGTTTAATCCCTTCAGTTGGTACAGCTATATTTTTATCAACTAATGCTGAGGCTCCAATTTGTTTAAAAAAAGGAAGGTCTATTTCATAACTTTTGGCACTTAATTTATTTGAAATTGCTCTAAAACATTTTAGCTCTTTATTTTCAGTTCTTTGTCCATAATTAAAATGTAATGCAATTATCTCATACCCTTCTTTTTTTGCTATATATGAAGCTACAGCACTATCCATTCCACCGCTAATTATACATACTGCTTTTTTCATTTAAATCCCAATTTTTTATTGTGATTTTATCAAATTTTTTTAAGAATTTGCAATCCATTATATTTAACTTTTTCAAAACCTTTTATATTTTTTACAATATCAGCATGTCCCAATATTAGATATCCTCCTAAATGTAGCAAATCTCTAAAAATCTTTAAAGCTTCTTCTCTTTTTTCATCATCAAAATAGATAAATAGGTTTCTGCAAAATATAAAATCAAATTTTCCGATACTATAAATTGAATGATCAAATATATTTTGTTGAATAAATTTTATATTTTTTTTATATTCATCTTTGAGCATATAACTATTGCCCAATTTTTCAAAATATTTTTCTAATATATTTTGAGGCACATACATAACTCTTCTTTTTGGATAGATTGCTGTTTTTGCTATCTCTAATACTTTTGAATTTATATCTGCACCTATTATTTCAAAATTCTCTATATTATTTTCTAAAAGAAATATCAAAAGAGTGTAAGGTTCTTCTCCACTAGCACAAGGAAGAGATAAAATTTTATATGATTTTGATCTATTTTCTTTAATCTTTTCCACTACAAATTCAAAATGTTTAATTTCTCTATAAAAATAGCTTTCAGAAACAGTTAAAAAGTTTGTAAAATATTGGAAAAGCTCATCATTACTTTTTAATTCCTCATAAAATAGCTCACAATTAGAAAAATTTAAATCCTTAAAAAATCTAATGATTTTTTGCTCTAAAATATTTAATCTACTCTCAAATACAATTCCAGTTCTTTCTTTAAAAAGTTTTAAAATATTAATAAGGCAATTAGTCATTTAAAAATCTTTTTATCTCTTTTATAATTTCATCAAGAGAGAGAACTTCATCACATGCATTTAACTCTTTTGCTCTCCTTGGCATACCATATACAACAGAACTCTCTTTATTTGAAGCAATAGTTTTAGCCCCCTTTTCTTTTAGCATTAATAGTCCCTCTACACCATCTTCTCCAATACCAGTTAAAATAACTGCAAGAGTATTTTTTATATCTTTTTTTTCTTTAGCTAAAGATAGAAAAAATCTATTTATATCTGGTTTATAAAATGAGTGATTATCATTTGCTAAAATAAAATATTCATCTTTATCATTTTTATAAATTGTATCTTTTTGAGCTGTACAAATATAGATATATCCTTTTTGAATATTTAAAAAATTATCAGTAATTAAAATTGGGATTTTAGTTATTGATGAGAGTCTTTTTATAAAATTTTCAATAATTTCAGGCTGCATATGTAAACATATGACTATTGCTCCATCAATTTTTTTATCAAGAGATTTTATAATTTTTTCTATTATAGAAGGCCCACCAGTAGAAACACCAATAGCTACTATTTTCATGTTTTAAACTGGTCCAATAAATTACTTAAATCTTCAATCTGTTTGTATAAATGTTCTGTTGCTGTTGCAATCTCTTCAACACTTCTTGCATTTGAAGATGATATTTCATTGATTTTATCAATATCAGCGATTATCTCTTCTATCTCTTTACTAATCTCTTTTATTTTTGTTGATGAATCTTTTGATTTATTCACAGTTGTTTCCATAACTTCTGTAATTTCATCTACATCTTTTTCTACTTTACTTGCTGAATCAGTTAATTTTACGAACTCTTTTGCATTATTTGAAATCAAATTGCTAATTTCATTTATTGAAGAGATTAAACGATTTATAGTTTCATTTATAGTTTCGACATGTTCGCCAGATTTTTCAGCCAAATTTCTTACCTCTTCTGCAACTACTGCAAAGCCTTTTCCATGCTCACCAGCTCTAGCAGCTTCAATTGCAGCATTTAAGGCTAGTAAATTTGTCTGATTAGCAATATTTTCTATTAAATCCAAAACATCTTTTGTCTCATCGGCTCTTTTTACAAGATTTTCAAGATCTTTAACTACTTTAGACTCATTTTCAGCACTCTCTTTAACTATATCTATAAAATTAAGAATAGTCTCTTTTGTACTCTCAAGCTTTTCATTAGCTTTAGATATATCTGAGCTAGATGCATCTAAACTTTTTATAGACTCTTCTAGCGGGGATTTAGTTGCATTAGCTTTATTTGTAGTTTCAGATACTATAGTTGCTTCCTCTTCTGCTCTTTTTCCTATTTCCATTGCTGTAGAGCTTAACTCTGCTGCTATAGAGGCATCTTCTTGAGCTGCTATTTTTGCTTGTATAATAGCATTTTTTGAAGAGCTTAAAACTTCATTAATACTTGTAGCTATTTCGCCTATCTCATCTTTTGTATCTAACTCTATTTTTTTCGTTAAATCTTTATTATGTGCAATATCCTCAAGAATATTTCTTATTTTAGATATCGGAAGATTTATAGATCTGTATGCTATCAAGTATCCTAATAATAGTGTAATAAATATTGCAACTATAGTGTATATTGAATTTATCAAAATATTTTTTTCCTCTTTTGATATTTCAATATCAATACTTTTTATTAATTCTTTAGAGATATAATCTTCCACTTTTTTTAAAAGATTTATTTTCATAGTAATCTCTTTAAACCAATAAGATGGATCAATATTGAATCCCCCAATATTTGCTTTTTCTATAGCAATATTTTCCATTCTTTTAACTTCATCTACAGCTTTTCCTTTTAAAGTCTGTTTATAATAATTTATAAAATTTTGTGGCGCTGCAACTTCAAAAGATTTTAAAAAAGACTTTTGCTCACTTATTAAAGTGATAAATTTTACAAAAAAACCTGGAAGAAATTTATCTCTTGCAAAGGTATTTGAAAGAACAGCTCTTTCTATTCCTGCTCTTTCTTTAGAGAGTAAAAAATTTGTATATGCTATTAACTCTTTTGCTAGCTTTTCATTATGTGCTTTTTTTGAAACCATAGCTATAGTATCTAAAAAAAGCCCATTCATCTTAGTATAATAGCTAATGGCATCTTTAGCATTAATCTTGAAACTGTCTATTTTATTTCTTACTTTATTAATAATTTGAAGTAAGTTATTTGCTTTTTTAAATCTATTTTTAATTTTAATATTTATTTTTTCAAAGCTTTCAGATTTTATAAAATTTTCAAGTTCTTTTTTTCTTTTATCAGTTAATTTTCTTTGCTCTTTAATCTCCATGCTAAATTTTTTACCACCACTTCCTAAAAATCCTGCAGTCCTTCCCCTCTCTTTTTGCAATTCATGAACAAGATTTGAAATTTTTATAGCAAGATAAATCTCTCTTTTTATATCTTGATTCTTGTTTAAATCATGATAATTATTAGAAATTAATATATAAGATAATATTGCAGTACTAAATACAGATATTGCAACAAGAAGTATTAGTTTTGCTTTAATTGTCATATCTTTTAAAAAGCCCATCTAAAATCCTTAAAAAAATGATAATAGATATTTTATTATTTTAATATTTAAATTAAATTAAACAACATTATTCTAAAGATTATTTTGATACAATTTATAAAAAAATTAAGGATTAAAAATGATTGAATTTGATAATAGAACTGAATATCAGTTTGATATAAAACTCCTTGAAAATATTGCAGATTCTTTAACCCAAAAAGATATAGAGTTAATTTTAACAGATGACGAAGAGATAAAAAAATTAAATAAAGAGTTTAGAGGTATTGATAAACCAACAGATGTATTAAGTTTTCCATTAGAAGATACTCCTGGATCAATGCTTGGAGTGATAGTCATATCATTGGATAAAGTTTTGGACGCTGCACAAAAATATGGACACTCTCCTTTAGAGGAATTTGCTCTCTTATTTATTCATGGTCTTTTACATCTTTTAGGATATGATCATGAAAAAGATTCTGGTGAGATGAGAGAAAAAGAAAAAGAGATTATTGAAAAATTTCATCTTCCTAAAAGTTTAATTATAAGAAATGAGAATTAAGTTAGTTAGAAAATTAAAGTCATTAGATATTAGACATTAGTCATTAGGGATTAGTGATAGTGGATAGTGATAGTTAAAAACTAATTACCATTATCTAATTCTAATATCCAGTGTCAAACTAAAAAAGGAGCATTTTTGGATTTTTTAATATTTATAATATCTATGGCGGTACTTATAAAAGGTGCTGATATTATTATAAAAGAGTCAGAAAGGATTGCTCTGCATTTTAATATATCTGAATTTGTTATCGGAGCAACATTAGTTGCTCTTGGCACAAGCCTACCTGAAATGGCAGCAAGTATTGCAGCAAGTTATAACCACAAAAGTGAAATGGCTGTTGCAAATGTTTTAGGAAGTGTGATATTAAATATCACATTAGTTCTTGGTCTAATATTTTTAATAGCAAAAAATATATCTCCAAAAAGAGATATTTTTGCAAAAGATAGTACATGGGCTTTAATACCAGTTTTTGTCTTTATTTTAATGGCATTTGATTCAGTTATAACAAGATTTGAGGGAATTTTATTTTTAATATTGATGGTTGGATATTTGATATTTTTATCAAAAGAGGCAACACTTTTAAGTGAAGAGATAGATAAAGATTTAGAAAAAGAGCCATTTAAATGGAGTAAAACTATTATATTTTTAATCCTTGGTTTTATTTTTGTTGTAAAAGGAGCAGATTATGCAGTAGAGAGTGCCTCAAATATAGCAAGAGAGTTTGGAATAAGTGAATGGATAATTGGTCTATTTCTTATAGCTTTTGGTACAAGTCTTCCAGAATTAATAGTTAGTATAGTAGCGGCAATAAATAAAAAAGCTGATATGAGTATAGGAAATATTATTGGATCAAATGCTGCAAATTTTACAGTTGTTCTTGGTTCAGCTGCTTTAGTAAATCCGCTTAAAATTGATATTCATAAATATATATTTGATATTTCTACTGCTTTAGTTGTATCAGTAATTTTAGTATTTATAACTGCAAATAGAATGTATAATAAATCTGCAGGTATTGCACTTTTATCAATTTTAGCTCTTTTTGCATATAACTCAATTGTACATTTATAATTAATGGCCAGCTTTAATATATCCTAGTTCAATAAGTTTATCATATATCTTAGATACTATTGGGCCAGCCGCACTACCACCGTGACCGCCATGTTCAACTAATACTGTCACTATATATTTAGGTTTTTTATAGGGCCCATATGTAGTAAGCCAAGCGTGAGATCTACTGAAATATTTTAATTCATCCTCTTTCATTCTTTTCTTTTCATCTTGTGGAATACCTACAACCTGAGCAGTACCAGTTTTTCCAGCTATTTTTATTTTTGTATCTATATGAGCAGTAGCTGTACCTTTTGGATGGTTACAAACCTCATACATTGCTTTTTGTATAGTTTTTAATTTTCTTCTTTGAATATCTGATAGTGCATATTCATATTTTGGTTTATAATCTTTATCAACAAATTTTTTTGCAAAATGAGGGGTTGGAAGTCTTCCTGAAGCAAGAAGTGCAGTATATCTTGCAATTTGCATAGGAGTTACAAGATCATATCCTTGTCCGATTGAAGCAACTACTGTTTCACCTATATACCATTTTCTATTATATTTTTTCTCTTTCCACTCTTTGTTTGGAATAATACCTATAAATTCATTTGGAAGATCAACACCAGTTTTTTTTGAAAATCCAAGTTTTTTTAAAGTATCTGATATTTTATTAATTCCAACTTTTAAACTTCCTTCATAAAAATAGACATCACAGCTCTCTCTTATAGCTTTTTTCATTCTTGTTTCGCCATGACCAGTAGTTTTCCAACATCTAAATCTTCTTTTGCCAATTTCTATTGATCCATTACAAAAAAATGGAGTATACTCACTAATCTTTCTCGAATCTAAAAACGCAAGTGCGACTCCCATCTTTATTGTTGAGCCTGGTGGATATAATCCATTTATAAGTTTATTTGTAAAAGGGTGATTGAAGTCTGAAATCAATTCAAACCATTTATCTTTTGATATACCAGATACAAACATATTAATATCATATTCGGGAAAACTTCCAGCAGATAAAATCTCGCCATCTATCCCCATAACTATAGCAACCCCTGCCTTTCCCTTAAAAAGTTTCTCTATATATTTTTGTAATCTAATATCAATTGATAAAATGAGATTTCTATTTTGTATAGGCTCTTTTATTTCTAAAGTCTCTATCTCTTCATTAAAAGCAGTTACTTTTACTTTTTTGTAACCAAGTTCTCCTTCAAGATATCTATTATAAAACTTTTCTATTCCAGCTTTACCAATTATTCCTACCATTTTAGCAACTTTATCTTTTTTTGCCTCCTTTGGATTTGTTCTTGAAACATAACCTATAATATGCGAAGCAAGATCTCCATTTGGATAAAATCTTTTAAATGTTGGCTCAACCAAAATATCTGGATTTAAATTTAGTTTTGAATAATATGGCAAGACTTTTTCAAATGGTAAAAAATCAACTACCTCTATAAAATCATGATTATAAGGAGAATCTTTTCTTTTATATTTTCTTAACATCTTTTCAAAATCAACCTCTGAAAAGAGCTTTTTTATATATTTTAAATTTTTTTCCAATTTTTTATATCTTTTTTTATAACTTAGATGTGGTGCTACTTTAATTTTAAAACCTATTTTATTAACTGCAAGTGGATTTAAATTTCTATCTAATATTTCTCCTCTTGTTGGGATTATCCATTCAGTTTTTATCATATTCTGTTTTGCAAGAATCTCATAATAGCTATTTGATTTTATACTAAGAAAATATAATCTACTTAATAAAAGTATCCATACAAAAATAAAAATATAAAAAACAATTTTTAGTCTCATTATCCCACAACCAAAACAATAAATATTTCTAACAATATATAATAAATATAGTATAAACCTATCTCAAATAAATCGATATTAAATATTTTATGCAATAAAAATAAAAACATAGGGTAAGATATATAGAAAAAAATTATGGAAAGAATTTTTAATAAGGCTGAATTTGAAATAATTTTAAATAATCTAAAAAATAGTGGATAAAGCAAAAGATATAGTAAAAAAGTTGAAAATATTGGGATATTATGATCTATTTCAAAAAGTAAAGTATAAAAAAGAATATATATTAAAATAATATTTTTTCTTTCTTTATAGCTATTTAAAAAAAACCAAAATGCTAATCCAAGCATTGGTGGGAAAAAAGGAAATATAGTTGTTAAGACTTCATAAAATATTGATAAAATAAAGACAATTAGATGCCTTATATTTTTTTGATCATCGATATTTCGTTGCATATAGGAAAATGCTTGCATTTTATACAATCTGTCCAAATTTTGTGTTCTGGTATTTTTTCTTTTTCAATTTCTATAAATCCTAATTTTTCAAAAAATTCTTTATTATAAGTAAGAGACAAAACCTCTTTTACACCAAGATCTTTCCCCTCTTCCAATGCTTTTAAAACAAGATTTTTGCCAATTCCTTTACCTCTGTATTTTTCATCAACAATTAAACTTCTAATTTCAGCTAATGTTTTTGTATGAATATGAAGAGCTGTAAAACCAGTAATTTTATTATCAATTTTTGCAACAATGTAAGATCTAATATTTGTTGCAATCTCATCATCACTTCTTGGCAAAATAATTCCATCTTCTACAGCTTTTCTAACAACATGCTGCATCTCATCAATATCATAAAGTTTTGGTTTTAAAAACTCAATCTTCAAACTTTTTTCCAAAAATATACTCCAATATAACTTTTTTAAGCTCTTCTATTCCTTTTTTTTTCAGATTTGAAACAAATATTGCACCATTATGCTCTTTTTTTAATTTTGAAAAATCCTTCTGTTTTAATTTATCAATTTTAGTAAAAACTTCTATCAATTTTTGGTCTGGTCTTAATATGGATAAAATAAAATTTTTTGCCTCCTCATCTATTTTTAAATTTGGATGTCTTGCATCTCTTATAAATACAAATACTCTTATAGAATCTCTCTTTTTTATAAAATTTGTTAAATTTTTTTGCCACTCATTTTTTAATGATTTTGAAGCTTTTGCGTATCCAAAACCAGGTAAATCAACAAATCTTAAAGGATACCTTTCATCATCTACTTTATATTCTATTTCAAAAAAATTTATTAATCTTGTTTTTCCAGGAGTAGATGAGCTTTTTGCTAAATTTTTTCTATCTACAAGGGAATTCAAAAGAGAACTTTTTCCAACATTGCTTCTTCCCAAAAAAGCTACTTCACTAAAACTCTCAGGAGGAGCATCTTTAATTGATGGAGCAGAAGTTAAAAATTCGGCCTTTACAGCCTTAATCACTTTTTAGCCTTTGTTGAATTTTCTTCAACTTTAAATATAAATTTAACAGGTTTTGTTTCACTTCCTTCTACTTTTGCTTTTCCGCTACTTTTGTTTACAACTATTTTTTCACCGTAGATTTTTCTTTGGTCAGGCATTTGAACTATAAAGACATCTTTTTCAAAGATATACTCTTTAGAATTTGGCAAATAGATAATTTTTTGTGCCTTTCCCTCATATGTTTTATTATTATCCAAAACAATAAAAAATTTTACATTTTTTATCGCCTCATATTTAACAGGTTTTCTTTTTTTATCAAAATAGACTATCACTTTTTGTGCATCAATTTTATCTTTTCCTTTTTTAATATGAACATCTTTAGTAAAAATTGATATAAGTTTTTTCTCATCTGCCTCAAAATTTTTTGATGTAATTTCAATATCTTCTGCCAACGCTGACATTAAAAAAAGTATCATTAATAATGCTATTTTTTTCATTTTTTACTTCTTATTTTTGATTTTTGCATTAATATTTTTAGCTAAAATTTTACCTTTATTTCTATAATAAATCAAATTATCTCCCAAAACTATGGCACTTTTTGTAATTAATTTAAATTTTGTTTTTGTACTAATTATCTCTTTTTTTAAATTATAAACTGCCATATCTGTATAAAACTTAAAATCTTTTGTTTTATATTCAATACTATCATATAAATTTATAATATCTTTTTTGTAAACACCTTTTTTTGCTATTAGATTTTCAATATTTTTATCATTTTTTTTATATTCAAAATCTTTTATTTCAAATCTATCTTTATATTTTTCTCCAATTTTTCCGATTAGAGTACTTTTTGTACCATTTTTTTCAATTTCATTTAATATAAAATTTTCAAAAACAACTTCTGGTATATCTTTGATATTTTTAGGAGAAATTTTATAAGGTTTTAAATATATTGTCCAAAGGATAGAAAAAATTATCAAAAATAGAAAAAAATTGATTAATTTCAAGCTATACCTTTTGTCCAATAGTTATAATATTCATCAAGTTTTCCCTCTTTTTTTAATAGATATTCTATCATTTCTCTAACTGCCCCTTCCCCACCATTTCTACTTAAAACAACATCCACATTTTTTCTAATATATTCAATAGCATCATTAGGACAAAAACTTATCCCTACTTTTTTTAAAAGTCTATAATCATTCAAATCATCACCAATTGCAGCTATTTTTTCATAATCTATGTTTGAGCTTAATTTTATCTCTTCTAAAGCTTCTACTTTATTATTCATTCCTTGAAATAGATAATGAATACCCAACTCTTTTGCTCTTTTTTCAACTATCATTGAGTCTCTTCCAGTAATTATTGCAACTTTTTTTCCAAATCTCATCCACTGTTTTATTGCAAAGCCATCTTTTATATTAAAGCTTTTTATTTCATCACCACTATTTGAATATATTATTTTTCCATTAGTCATACATCCATCAACATCTAAAACTATTAAATCTATCAAACAACACCCTTTGTACTAGGAATGTGAGCTTTCTCATTTATTTTTAAGGCTCTTCTCAATGCAACAGCAAATGACTTAAAAGCTGCTTCAGCAATATGATGTCTATTTTTCCCTCTTTTTTTAACAATATGAGCAGTTATCTTTGCATTAAATACCAATGCTCTAAAAAACTCTTCAAAAAGTTCAGCGTCAAATTCGCCAATTTTCCCATCTATATCTACATCATAAACTAAAAAAGGCCTATTACTTAAATCTAAAGCAGACTCTACTGCTGCTTCATCCATTACAACAATTGCGTCACCAAATCTTTCCCTATTTTGCAAAGGATATATAGCTTTATATAAAGCCTCTCCTATAACAATACCCACATCTTCCACACTATGATGAAAATCTACATGAATATCACCTTTGCATTCAACTTCTAAATCTATTTGTGAATGTTTTGAAAAACTCTCTAACATATGATCAAAAAAACCTATGCCAGTTTTAATATCATATTTTCCACTTCCTTCAATATCTAGTTTAACAAAAATTTCTGTCTCTTTTGTTTCTCTTTTTATCTCTATCATGAAAATTCCTTATTTAATATTAGTAATTGGGAATTGGGAATTAGTATTAAGTTTGGTATTAAACTATCACTATCCACTATCACTAAATTCTACTAATGACTAATGACTAATCTCCTCTCATTTCCTTACAACAAATGCACCATCAAACATACCTCTAGCGATGAAATCCCTTGCCTCTTCTTCACTATTAAATCCCATTAACCAAACTCTATATAAAGGTTTATCATCAACAATAAATTTTTTTATCACAGCTTTATATCTATTATCTACCAAAGAGTATCTTCTTTTTGTAATTAAGGCTCCTTGATACCTTCTAAATGAGCCTATCTGTACACCAAAATTTGATAATTTTACCTCTTTTTTTACATTTTCCTCTTTTGCTAAAGTTGATATAATTTTATCAAAGCCCAATACTTGCAGTTCTACAGGAGCAGTTCCCGTTGCAATGATATCCAATTTTTTTGCTGCACTATAGGAAAGATCAATAAGTCTATTTTTAACAAATGGACCTCTATCATTAATTCTTACTACAACACTTTTTCCATTTCTCAAATTGGTCACTTTGACCATGGTATTCATAGGAAGAGTCTTGTGAGCAGCTGTAAAATCATACATATTATAATATTCGCCATTGCTTGTTCTTTTCCCATGAAAATTTGGACCATACCAACTTGCAATACCTCTATAGATTGTTCCCACTCTAACAACTGTTGGATAATATACTCTGTTTCCAACTTTGTATGGTCTCATTGTAGCTCTGTGAACTGCTTTAGAAGATTTTGGTTTAGAATATACTGCTGATGGATATGTATAACTATATCTATTTGCACAGCCAGAAAAAAGAAATGTTATTAGTAAAATAAAATAAAATTTTTTAATTGATAATGACAAGCTTTTCTCCAACTCTAATTAAATGATTTTTTTTATCATTGAGTTTTTTTAATTTAGCTACAGTAATCCCATACCTTTTTGAGATAGATAAAAGAGTATCGCCTTTTTTAACTCTATATACTATTTTACTCTTTTTTGGTATTGGAATAATTAAAGTTTGATTAATTTTTAATATATTTGATTTTAATTTATTAAAATCTTTTATCATTTTATATGAAATTTCATATTTATTAGCAATTTTCGCTAATGAGTCACCCTTTTTAACCTTATAGATTATAAAAGCTTTTTTAATATTTGATGGTTTGTAGTTTTCTTTAAAATCTGCAAGTTTAATATATGGAATATAAATATCATAATTTTTAGCATATGGTGGAACAAAACCATACTTTAAATGGGCATTTAACTCTCTTAATATAGAACTTTTTATTCTTATATTTTTTGCTATATCATCAATTACATCACCACCTTTTGCTTTTACAATGGCTAAAGAATAGGCAGAACCTCTATTTAAAATATAATCAAAATCGCTTTTCAAAAAATAGTTTTCATCATTTCCAATAAGTGCTAAAGCTATAATTTTTCTAATATATCTCCTACTCTCTTTTGGTAAATATCTCTTTTTAGGATCGATTAAAACATTTAAATCTTTTGTTTTAGCTCTTTTAATAGCTCTTATTACCCTTCCCTCTCCTGAATTGTAAGCAAGAGCAGCAAGATACCATCTTCCAAATTTTTTATGAAGATATTTTAGATATTTTATAGCCGCTTTGGTTGATTTTACAGGATCTTTTCTTTCATCAACGTACTCATCAATTCTTAATCCATATTTTTTAGCAGTTTGAGGCATAAATTGCCAAATTCCTATAGCTTTTTTATTTGATTTTGCATGTAGTGAAAAATTTGATTCAGCCATAGCCATAAAAAGAAAAACTTGAGGTATTTTTGCTTCACTTATCAATCTTTTAATTGTAGGAATATATATAAATGAATCACTTTTTGTATTAAAAAAGTGGCTTTTTTTATATTTTTTGAACTCTTTTTTAATTGCAATAAAATCTTTATTTGCAATAAAAGATGTATCCACATCAAGACTTCTTAATATTTCTATCTCTTTATTATAAAATTTTCCAAAATCAAGACTTGCAAAAATCTGTATAGCAAATAATAGTATTAAAAAAATCTTTTTCAAAAAATCTCCTCAATTTTTGATTTTGCTTTATTTTATTAAAATTTTTATAAAAAACATTTAAATAATCTTTTTGCATTCTCTGTAGTTATATTACATACCTCATCAAAATCCATATTCAAAATCTCAGCTATTTTTTTCGCAATAAATATTGTATAGTAAGGCTCATTTCTTTTTCCTCTATATGGATGAGGAGTGAGATATGGAGAATCTGTCTCTATTAAAATTTTATTTATAGGAATTTTTGGAAGAATATTTACTAATTTTTTTGCATTTTTAAAAGTTATAACACCACCTATACCAAAGTAGAAATTGTGTTTATCTAAATCCAATAAAATCTCACTTGCATTAAAGCAGTGCAACACACCACCAACCTCTTTTGCACCATTTTCTATTAAAATCTCTCTTGAATCAAAACTTGCTTCTCTTATATGAACAATTAAAGGCTTATTTACCTCTTTTGCAATTTTTATATGCTCAATAAAAATCTCTTTTTGTCTTTTTTTTATCTTTTCTTTTTCCTTTTGCTCTTTAGGAAGTCTATAATAATCTAACCCACACTCGCCAACAGCTACACATTTTGGATGATCTAAAAATTTTAAAAGATAATCTTTATCAAACTTATCTATCTCATATGGATGAACCCCGGCTGCGAAAAAAACTTCATCATACTTTTCACTAATCTCTTTTGCCCTCTCTAAATCATCAGGATCAGCTCCTGGAATGATAAATCCTTTAACATCATGCTCTTTTGCTCTTTTTATAACTTCGTCCAAATCATCTTTAAACCTTTCATCATCCAAATGACAATGTGTATCAATTATCAAAATATCTCCTTTTTTAATTAGGCATTAGGAATTAGGAATTGGGAATTGGCCGCTTCACCCCTTATCCCCTTACCTCCTTACTTTCTAACTTTCTAACTCTCTCACTCACAAAAATCTAACCAAAAATCTTCATTCGCTTCGCTCATTTGATTTTTTTCAATGTAAACTAGCTGTTCGTATGCTCAGACACAAAATTCCTTGATTTCGGCTTCGCATATACTCTCGTCTTCGCTTCGGGACGCAAGCAAAGCAGTTTGCTTGCTCAAAGCTTCACTTTGCCCTCGCTCACTATCCCGCTATGCCCCTATTCCACTAATCTAGTATTACTTAACATCTTCTTAGCAAACTCTTGAGCCTCTTTTGTTATCTCTTCACCACTTATTATTCTAGCTATCTCTTTAATTCTATCATTTAAATTTAACTCTTTTACAACACTTTTTCCATCCTCTTTAGTGACTAAAAAATGTTGATTGGCTAATGAACTAAGCTGAGATTGATGAGATATTGCAAAAATTTGATATTTTTTTGATAACTCTTTTAATATTTTTGCTACTCCCATTGACTCTTCACCACTAACATTTGCATCAATCTCATCTAAAATCAAAATATGATTTTTGATATCTTTATATCTGCTCCATGCAGCCATAAAGGCAAGTCTTAGCCTATTAAACTCTCCTGAGCTTATATTTTTAAAATTTACACCTTGAAGCTCTAATGAAAAATGATCTGTACCTGTTTCATCCATCTCTTTTGAACTATATTTGATATTTGCTTTTGGAAGTTTTAGATCTTTTATAAATTTGTTAATATCTTCTTCTAAAAGAGTTGAAGCTTGTTTTCTGTATTTACTCAATTCATCTACTAATTTTTTCAAATCATCTAATAACTTTTGAAGCTCATTTTCTAATTTTTCCTTTTCAAAACTAATATTTTCATATTTTTTTAACTCTTTAACTTTTTTCTCTCTATATTCTATAGCTTCTTCTATAGAACCATATCTTCTTTTTAATTCTGATAGCTCTTCAATCCTATTTAAAATATTTTCGATATCCATATCCTCAAGTTCAAGCAATCTTTGCTTTTCATTTTCAAATATCTCTCTTAGTTCATTCATAGCTTCATCAAAAAAAGAGCTATCTTTTCCTATCTTTTCTAAAGCATCAATGATATAACTTTCATATTCAAAAATATTTTCTGCCCTAGTTATTGCCTCTTGAATTTTTTCTCTTTTTGAAAGATCTTTCTTGATAGAAATTAATTCCTCATATTCCCCTATTTTAGGAGAGACTCTATCTATTTTTTCAATTTCATATTTTGCAAATTCAATTAAATCATTTACTTTTTTTTCCTCTTCTTTAATCTTTTCATACTCTTCATTTAATTTTTTATATCTGTAATAACTATTTTTAAATTGTTCTAAAATATTTTTAAAATCTTCGTATTTTTTTGAAGCAATATCATCTAAAACTTTTATAATATTTTTACTTTTAAAAATTTCTTCATCTTTTTGACTCAAATAACTCACATAATTTTTAAAAATTTTTGATAAATTTTTTTTAGATACCATTTGTGAATTAATAAAATATCTTACTTTTTCTTTTTTTATTCCTTTTATAACTAATAATTCATCATTTTCTATTCCATAATCTTCTAAGTTTAAATCTATATCTAAAGTCACTTCGCTAACAGTAGCATTTTGATTTTTTAGTCCAAAAAGAGCAAGTATTGAATCAATTAAAACTGATTTTCCAGCACCACTTGGGCCAGTAAAAACAATAAGACCTTTTTTAAATTCTAATGAAATATTTTCAAAAGATAAGCAATTTTTTAAATAAAATCTCTCAATCAATTACATCCCCCAATGAAGCTTTTCTCTTAAAACTTCAAAATAGTTTCTCTCTAATCTATGAATAAGTTTAGCACCAATTTTTGCCTTTTTTATTGTGATAGAATCTTCAGGAGTAAATTCATATATCTCTTGGCCATCTATAACCATTAACGCATTTTCTTTTACAGTTTTTATCTCTATCTCAAACTCTGCAGGCAATACAAGCGGCCTTTGTGTAAGTGAGTGAGGACATATTGGTGTTAAAATATATGCATCAGTTAAAGGATAAACTACCGGTCCACCTGAAGCAAGATTATAAGCAGTTGATCCAGTTGGAGTAGAGATAATCAATCCATCTCCATAATATGTATTAAACCATTTTTTATCTATAAATGCATCAACGTGAATCATTTTAGATATTGAACGCCTTGTAATAACTATATCATTAAAAGAATACATCTTCTCTTTTTTTCCAGATATCGATGCTTCCATCATCATACGATTATCAATTCTATATTCACCTTTTTTTAATTTTTTTATAAAGTCTTCAATCTCATTTGGCAAAATATCAGTTAAAAAACCAAGTTTACCTACATATATTCCAAGAACTGGTTTATGGCATCTATAACTTCTTCTAACTAAAGAGATTAAAGTTCCATCGCCTCCAATAGATACTAAAATATCGCTATCTTTACACATTGAATCAAACTCTTGTCCCATAACATCAATCATTGAGGCACTTATGCTATCTATTAAAACTTCAATATTCTCTTTTTCAAAAGCACTCTTAATTTTAAAAAAAAGCTCTTTTAATTCAGGTGATGATGGTCTTAAGATTACTCCAACTTTTTTAATATCCATAAATTTCCTTCATAATTTTAGTAATTGGTAATTAAGAATTGGGAATTAGTTTTCCTTCAACCTTCCCTCTTCTACCTTTTTCACTTTTTAAATCTTAAATCATACATCCATTACCAATATACTAATAACTAATTTTATATTTCTTAAAGTCATAATTTTATCATAACTTAAACGAAACTCATGTAAAATCAGCCTCAAAAAAACTGTTAAAGGATATGATTTGAGAACAGATTTCTGTGCTGAATTAAATGAAGAAGATACTGGCAAAGAGGTTGTTCTTTGTGGATGGGCCAATAGCTATCGTGATCATGGTGGTGTAATATTTATTGACTTAAGAGATAAAACTGGAATTATTCAACTTGTATGTGATCCTGCAGATAGTCCAGAAGCTCATAAAATTGCTACTGAAGTTAGAGATGAATATGTTTTAATAGCTAAAGGAAAAGTAAGACTAAGAGGCGAAGGTTTAGAAAATCCAAAACTAAAAACCGGGAAAATAGAAGTAGTTGTTGATGAACTAAAAATAGAAAATAGAAGTGAACCGACACCTTTTGTTATTGGTGATGAAAATGTTAATGAAGAGATAAGATTAAAATATAGATATTTAGATCTTAGAACAAAAAAAGCTTATGAAACTTTTAGACTCAGAAGTAAAGCTGCAATTGCGGCAAGAAACTTTTTAGATGCAAATGGTTTTTTAGAAGTTGAAACACCTATACTTACAAAATCTACTCCTGAAGGCGCAAGGGATTATCTAGTTCCAAGTAGATTATATCCTGGAGAGTTTTATGCACTTCCACAATCTCCACAGCTTTTTAAGCAGCTTTTGATGGTAAGTGGTTTTGATAGATATTTTCAGATTGCAAAATGTTTTAGAGATGAGGATTTAAGAGCAGATAGACAGCCAGAATTTACTCAAATAGATGTTGAGATGAGTTTTTGCACTGAAGATGATGTGATAAATATAGCTGAAGGATTGATAAAAACGATATTTGCTGCATGCGGAATAAATATAAAAACTCCATTTAAAAGAATGCCTTATACTGAAGCTATGGAAAACTATGGAACTGATAAACCAGATTTAAGATTTGATTTAAAACTTGTTGATGTTATTGATATCTTTGAAAATACAAATTTAAAAGTTTTTAGAGAGATTGCACAATTTAAAAAATTAAATCGTATAAAAGCTCTTCCAGTACCAGGGGGAGAAAAACTAACAAGAAAAGAGATAGATTCACTAACAGAATTTGTTGCTAAATTTGGTGCTAAAGGCCTTGCTTGGGTAAAAGTAAAAGAGAATAATGAGCTTCAAGGACCTATTGTAAAATTTTTAAGTGATGAAGAAAAAAATGCTCTTATTGAAAGATGCAATGTAAAAAATGGAGATTTGATATTTTTTGGAGCTGGAAGTAAAAGAGTAGTTTTAGATTATATGGGAAGATTAAGAGATAGATTGGGTGATATGCTAGGCTTAAAAGATCCAAATGTATATGAATTTTTATGGGTTGTAGATTTTCCTATGTTTGAAATTGAAGAAGGGCACGTAAAAGTTAAAGCTCTTCATCATCCATTTACAATGCCAAAAAATATAGATGAAGAAGAGATTGAAGATATGACAAGCCAAGCTTATGATATGGTTGTTAATGGAGTTGAGTTAGGTGGTGGAAGTATAAGGATACATAAAACAGAAATTCAAAAGAAAGTATTTGAAATTCTTGGCATAACCCAGGAAGAAGCAGAAGAAAAATTTGGATTTTTACTAGAAGCTTTAAAATTTGGTGCACCTCCACATGGGGGATTTGCTATAGGTTTTGATAGACTTATAATGCTTTTAACAAAAAAAGATAATATTAGAGATGTTATAGCTTTTCCAAAAACGCAAAAAGCACAATGTTTATTAACAAATGCACCAAGTAAAGTAGAGCCAGATCAATTAAAAGAGTTACATATAAGAGTTAGAGAACCAAAAAAAGTATGAGATTAATAGACGCAAAAAGTGGTGATATTGTAAAAATTGTTGGTTTTGAAGGTGAATGTGACGAATTTAAATGTAGATTATCAGCCATGGGTTTTATGATAGGTGATATAATAAAAGTATTAAACAAAGGTTTTTTTGGACCAATACAAATAGAAGCAAATGGTGCAAAAATAGCTCTTTGCAGGGGACAAGCACAAAAAATACTTGTTAAAAAAGTTGAGTAGTTAAGTAATTGAGGGGTTGAGTAGTTAAGTGGTTTTTATTTCATTACTACTCAACTATTTTAACCACTAAATAATAACAACTCAACCAATTTAACTTTTTTAACTAATATAACCAAACGAGGAGAAAACAATGAAAAAGCTTTTTTTAATTATTGGAGCACCTGGTAGTGGAAAAACTACAGATGCTGAAATTATTGCAAAAAGAAATTCTGATAAATTTGCTCACTATTCTACAGGTGAGCTTCTTAGAGAAGAGGTAAAAAAAGGAACTGCTCTTGGAGCAACAATTGCTAGTTATGTTGACAATGGGAAACTTGTTCCTTTAGATATTGTAATTGATACCATTGTTAATGCCATTAAAAATAGCGATAAAGAAGTTATTATTATAGATGGTTTTCCTAGAAGCGTTGAACAGATGAAAGCTCTTGATGAAATACTTTCAAAAAATCCTGATATTAAACTTGAATCTGTAATTGAAGTAGTTGTAAGTGAAGATGTAGCAAGAGAGAGAGTTTTAGGTAGAGCAAGAGGTGCTGATGATAATGTTGAAGTTTTTAATAATAGAATGAAAGTTTATTTAGAACCATTAGGGGAAATTGAAAAATTTTATGAAGAGAAAGGATTACTAAAAAAAATTAATGGTGAAAGAACTATCGAAGAGATAGTTGATGAGATGGAAGAGTTTATAAAGAGTAAAATTGGTTAATTGGTATATTGGTTATTAGTTATTGGTAAAAAGTTAAATATCTAATATACCAATACACAAATAACCAATTACCATTGTTAAAGGAGTTGCGTGTCAATAAAAAATCCAAACTTCTATCTTGTGATAATAGGTACTGAAATATTAAATGGACGAAGAGAGGATAAACATTTTAAATTTGTAAGAGATGAACTTTTAAAAAGAGGTTGGGAATTAACAGCAACTTTTATAATAAATGATAATCCTAGTTTAATAGAAAAAACTTTTAGACTTATTAAAGATGATCCTAAAAGTGTAATGTTTAGTTTTGGTGGAATTGGTGCAACTCCAGATGATTTAACAAGAGAGATTGCTGCTAAAGTTTTTAGAAACTCTCAAATGGAAGAGAATAGTAAAGCAAAAGAGCTAATAATTGAACAGTTCAAAGAAAAAGCATATCCATATAGAATAAATATGGCAAAATTGCCTAAAAATGCAAAACTATTACCAAATCCAGTAAATAAAGTCCCAGGATTTTATCTTGATGAAAGATACTTTTTTGTTCCTGGTTTTCCTCAAATGTCTCATTTTATGATTAAGTATGCTCTTGATAAGTATTATCCAAAAAATAGTGAAAAATATAGATATACTATATGTGTTGAAGCAAGTGAAAATGATTTAATGGATATTATGAAAAAAATACCAAAAGATGTTGAATTTTCTTCACTTCCTTCTATAGAAGAAGGACAATACAAAGATGTTATCTCTATAGCTTCATATAGTAATGATGAAGCAAAAAATTGGATTGAATTTTTTATAAAAGAGGTTGAGAAAAAAGGCTTTAAATATAAAAAAGGCAAAAATTGCATATAGTCAATCTTCTAATCACTCTTGATCTTCCATATGTAAAGAGTAAAAAAGGTAGAAGAAAAATTATAAACTCTATAAAAGAGAGATTATCAAAGCATAATCTATCAATTTTAGATATTTCAAGTGAATATCCAAAAGAGGCAGAAATTGCTATTGCTTTTTTATCTTTAAGTGAAATAGATGCTAAGAAAAAAATTCAAACTATAGAAAAAATTTTAGATAGATATTTTAGTGATGTCGAATACTCCATCTCTTATGAAATTTTATAGTTTATATATTTAATTTGACTTCTTACTATTTTCCAAATAAAATTTAAAATATTAAAAATATCTACTAAAAAAAGGAAAATAAATGGCTTATATAAATTTACCAGAATTTGAAGAGATGACACCTTCTATTCAAGAAAAAGCAAGACCAATTTTAGAAAAAACTGGAACATTGGGAGAAATTTTTAAGCTTTTAGCAATTGATGAAAATATTTATAATGCTACAGACACAATGGTACAAAACTATCTTTTAAAACAAACTCATCTTCCATACTATATTAAAGAAGCAATTGCTCTTTTAATATCAAAAGAGAATAGTTGTAAAATGTGTGTGGATGTACATAAAAATATCGCAAAAATGTTAGGTCTTACACAGGAACAAATTGATGAGATTTTATCCGGTATAGAAGCAATGCATACAGATGATAAAACAAAAGCTTTACTAAATTTTTGTATAAGGGCTTCAAAAAAAGACAACTATAAAATGACAAAAGAAGATATTGAAAATATAAAAAATTTTGGCTGGAGTGATGTAGAGATTGTTGAAGCAGTAGCCATAACAGGTTACTTTAATTACATAAATACACTTTCTAATGTATTTGGACTAGGCAAAGATTAAAGTTTATATGTTGTGAAAAAATCTATATATAATCTTAAATAAAAGAAAAATTTAATATAATTGCAGCAAATTTTATGTCAGGAGAAAAAAATGAATATAGAAAAAATTGGACATGGTGAAAATCCAGATAAAGTGCATGCTCTTATTGAAATTCCTTATGGATCAAATATAAAATATGAATTGGATAAAGAAAGTGGTGCAATTTGGGTAGATAGAGTAATGTATAGTGCAATGTACTATCCTGCAAATTATGGATTTGTTCCAAATACTCTTGCAGCAGATGGAGATCCTGCAGATATACTTGTTTTAAATGAATACCCTTTGATGCCAGGAAGCGTAATAAAATGTAGACTTATAGGTGTTCTAATCATGGAAGATGAAAGTGGAATGGATGAAAAACTAATAGCCGTTCCTGTAAGTAAAGTTGATCCTTCTTATGATAACATCAAATCTATTGAAGATTTACCAAAACATACTTTGGATAAAATCAAAAACTTTTTTGAAACATATAAAATTCTTGAGCCAAATAAATGGGTAAAAGTTAAAGAGTATAAAGGAAAAGAGGAAGCTCAAAAAATCCTTCAAGAAGCTATCGATAATTATAAATAATTTTTATGGCAATAGATTTTTCTATTGCCAATTAATAAAAATATCTTTAAAGCCTACTGATTGTGAATAAAATAGTTATCAATCCCATCAGCTATACCTTTTGCTAAAAGTTTTTGATATAAAGGATTAAAAATTCTTTTAGCTTCAGTAGGATTTGTGATATATCCAACTTCTACTAAAATAGAAGGCATTTGAGCACCTACAAGTACCCAAAATGGCCCTTCCCTAACACCACCATCAACGACATTTTTATATCTTTTTTTAAGATTATATAAAATTCCTTTTTGTACATCTATCGCAAGCTTATTTGAAGCAACAATCTTCTCTCTATTTAAAAAGTTCAAAAAAGTTTGCTTTGAATAGTAACTCATGGAAGATAAATCTGCCCTGTTTTCAAGAGCAGCAACTTTTTTAGCTCTTTGACTTCTTGCAGGGGATAGAAAAAAAGTCTCCACTCCTTTCATACTTAAATATCTACTTTTTTTAGGTGCAGCATTAGCATGAATTGATATAAATATATCTGCAAATCTTCTGTTTGCATATTTTGTTCTATTTCTCAAAGGAATAAAATAGTCTTTAGTTCTTGTTAGATAAACTTTATAGCCTCTCTTTTTTAACTCTTTGTATAACTTTTTAGCTATTTGTAAAACTGCATCTTTTTCTTTTTTTCTTTTATATCCAATAGCACCTGAGTCCTTTCCACCATGTCCTGGATCTATTACTATAGTTTTAGTTATTGGATAAAATTTTTTATATACACTTTTTTTAATGACACTACTTTTTTTATTAACTTTTTGGATTTTGTTAATTGTTGATATATTTTTATTTAATTTATTATCAAATGCAATTTTTAATACATTTTTATCTATTTTATAAAAAATATCTACTTTTTTACTATTTTCAAAAACTAGTCTAATTATATCTTTATCAAATTGAGCTATCTTGAGTCTATCCACACTTCTTAATTTATATACTCTTTTTGAGTATGGCCAAACTCCTTTAATATCAAAAACCTTTTTATAAACCTTTTTATTTTTGTAATTTAAATCAAAACTTTTTATATCTTTTGTATTTATTGAATATAAGAAAACAAAATCTATTTCACCTTTTTTTAAACTTATATTTTTAAGTATATTTTTTTTAGCTTTATCAATTTTTATGTTTCTTTTATTTATACGATTATTTAAGCTTTCTTTTTTAATTGTTTTTGGAATTATTGAGTAAAGCTCCTTTTCGTAATCTTTATAATCAAAACCAAGCTTTTTAGAGCTTTTAATAAGCCCTTTTAAGGCCTCTTTTTTTAGATTTAGATCTGATTCTAGAATTGATCGTATATAAAGAGTTTTAAATTTATTATAAGATTTTAAAATATTTTCTTTTTTTGAAGATTGAAGAAGTCTATTTGCATCATCAAGCATAGGATTTTGCGATGCAAATAAAGAGACAAAAAGAAGGGTAAGAAAAATTAATCTTTTAATTTTATTCCCCTTCTACAAGTTTTTTCATCAACTCTTTAACAGAAATAAGTTTATCCAATTTGTAACCATTAGCACCGCTAAAAAATAGACCAAGCTCTTTATCACCCATATATGCATCACTTAATCTATCAGCAATACAATAACCTACCTGTTTTGCTTCTATACCTCTTTGACATGGAGCAACACAGTTACTTATACATTTTATTGCTGGTCCCTCTCTTTTTTCAACAAGATTAACGAGATTTGTTCTAATTCCACGAGCCGGATATCCAACTGGAGATTTTAAAAGCAAAATATCCTCTTTTTTTGCATTTAATAAAATCTCTTTAAAATTATCATGCGCATCACACTCAAATGTTCCTATAAATCTTGTACCCATTTGTACACCAGCAGCCCCAAGTTTTAAAAATTTAACTATATCATTATGATCCCAAATTCCGCCAGCTGCAATAACTGGTATGTCTCCCCAATTTTTAGCTTCTTCTATAACTTGAGGAACAATATTTTCTAATCTATACTCATCCATAAAACACTGCTCATATGTAAATCCTTGATGTCCTCCACTAAGTGGCCCCTCTACTATAACTGCATCAGGAACTCTTTTATATCTTTTTTCCCATCTTTTACATATAATTTTTAGTGCTTTTGCACTTGATACTATTGGAACAAGTGCTACATCACTAAAACCTTCGGTAAATTCTGGCATATTAGTAGGAAGCCCTGCTCCAGTAATGATTATATTTGCTCCAGCTTCACAAGAATCTCTTACAACTCTTCCATAATCATTTATCGCATACAATACATTACATCCAAGTGGAGCATCACCACAAATCTTTCTTGCATTTTCAAATATTTTAAAAAGGGCTTTTTTTGAATAAAAATTTTCTGTCTCAAGTGGCCTTCCATTTATATCTTTTTCAATATATTTTTTGTTTTCATAATACCCTGTTCCAACTGAACTAACAACCCCAAGACCACCCTCTTTTGACACAGTCCCAGCTAATCTATCCCAGCTTATACCTACACCCATTCCACCTTGAATAATTGGATATTTTATCTCATATTTACCTATTTTTAAACTTGCTAATTTCACTTTTTAACCTTTAATTTTGCAAATTTTCTTTTTCCAACCTGTAAAATATATTCTCCAGGTTCTAAATGAAAATCTTTATCATTTATTTTTTCTTTGTTTACCTTAACGGCTCCTGCTTGAATATCTCTTCTTGCTTGCGATGTTGAAGGCTCAATGCCACATTCCACTAACGCTTTTGCAATCCATATTGGACCTACTACTTCATATTCTTCAATCTCTGTTGGAATCTCTTTTTGTTTATGAACTTTATCAAACTCCTCTTTTGCTCTTTTGGCTTCTTCGTCTCCATGAAATCTAGCAGTAATTTCAGCTGCTAGAAGCTCTTTGGCATATTTTGGATGAACTTTTCCGGTTCTTACTCCCTCTTGCAATACCTCTATCTCTTCTAATGTTTTAGAACTTAAAAGCTCATAATATCTCCACATAAGTTCATCAGAGATACTCATTATTTTAGCAAACATTGTATTAGCATCTTCTGTTACGCCAATATAATTGCCTAAAGATTTACTCATTTTTTGAACACCATCCAGACCTTCTAAAATTGGCATCATTATAACTGCTTGCTCTTTTCCTATTCCATAACTTCTTTGAAGTTGTCTACCCATCAAAAGATTAAATTTTTGATCAGTGCCGCCTATTTCAATATCGCTTTTCAAATAAACACTATCATATCCCTGAAGAAGTGGATAAATAAATTCACTAATTGCTATTGGTTTTCCAGCTTTATATCTTTTTTCAAAATCATCTCTTTCCAACATTCTTGCAACACTAACTAAAGTTGTTAACTCCACTAGTCCATGAGCACCAAGTTTTTCAATCCAATGAGAATTAAATAATACATGTGTTTTATCTGGATCTAATATCTTAAAAACCTGTTCTTCATAGCTTTTTGCATTTTTTAAAACAGTTTGAGGATCTAGTTTTTTTCTTGTTTCGCTTTTTCCTGTTGGATCCCCAATAGTTGCAGTAAAATCACCTATAATAAATTGTACTATTGCTCCATATTTTTGAAAAGTTGCTAACTTTTGAAGTAAAACCGTATGTCCAAGATGTAAATCTGGAGCTGTAGGGTCAAATCCTGCCTTTACATAATAGTGTTTACCATTTTCAAAATAATCTTTTAATAATTTTTCAATTCTTTCTTTATCTATTATCTCTGCAGTTCCTCTTTCTATTTCAGCCAAAGCTTCTTTTATCATATTTTCCCCTATTTTAATATTTTGTATTAATCATCGAACAAGCAAAAAATCTTAAATTTCACAGCTTTTCTTCACTGCTTCACAGCTTCTTAACTTCATCCCTATCTCTTATATGCATCATCACTACCAGTAATCTCAATAACTTTCACTTTAGATTCAAGTTTTTTTCTTAAAAGCTCGCTATTTGAAATATCAGTTTCAATTTCAAGCTCACAAATATTACTATATTCTATATTTCTACCAAGTTCAATTGAGATAATATTAATATCAAGTTTTGCCAAATATCCCAAAAATGAGGCTAAAGCTCCCTTTTTATTTTGAAGTGATACTAAAAGTTTATATTTTGGCAATCTGCTTCTAGACCACTCTATAAAAAGCATAGGCTCGCCACTGTTTATTAATTCTGCTGCATGCTCACATAATTTATGATGAATTATAGCAAAATTATTTTTTCTAAAAGCAACTATCTCATCGCCCATTTTAGGATTACAACAGTAATCAAATTCAACCCTATTAATATTAAAACTTGAATATATCACAAAATTATCAAAAATCTGCTCTTTTAATTTTATATTTCTTCCACCAATAAAAGGTAAAATCTTTTTTTCTTTTCTTAAATCAGCTAAAAATCTATTTTTTATCTCTTTAAAAAAATTAATATCAATCGGAACTTTATAGATTGAATTTTTTAAATTATTCTTTTCAACCCATTTTTCAATCTCTTCTTTTGATACTCTTAACTCACTAGATAAAATATTAATAGCACTTTTAGAATTTATCTCTTTAATTTTTTGTTTGCAAGCTTGCCTCATCTGCTCTTTTGCTTTAGAAGTTTTCACTGCATCAATCCAACTACATCTAAGTATAGGCTTTTCTGAAGTAATAATTTTAACAATATCACCATTTTTAAGCTCTGTTAATAGAGTACTTTTTTGTTTATTTATATAAACCTCTTTTGCTCTATTTCCTATATCGGTATGAACTGCATATGCAAAATCTAAAGCAACAGCACCTCTTGGTAGCGTAAATATATCGCCTTTTGGAGAAAATACAGATATATCTTCGCTATAAAGATCATTTTTAACAAGTTCCATAAACTCTTCAATATTTTCATTTTGAAACTGAAGATTTTCAAGCCATTTTAAATTTATATTATTTGCCCCAATTTTATATTTCCAGTGAGCAGCCACTCCATATTCTGCAGTTTTGTGCATATCATAAGTTCTAATTTGAACTTCAAAAATTGAGGTATTATCAAAAACTGTAGTATGAATTGTTTGATAACCATTTTCTTTTGGAATAGCAACATAATCTTTAAATCTCATGATAAGTGGTTTAAAATTTAAATGAATAGCTCCAAGAGCTTTGTAGCAGTCTATTTTATGTTTTACCAAAACTCTAATAGCAAGTAAATCTAATACTTCTTCGATAGAGATACCTTTTCTTTGCATTTTTAAATAGATTGAATAGTAATGCTTTATTCTGCTTATAATATTAAAATCATTTGCTCTAAATCCATTTTTTACTAATACTTTTTTTACATCATCTATAAAATTATTCAATTTTATCTGTAACTCTTGCTTATGTGATTGTATAAAATCATCAATCTTTTTATATTCATTAGGAAAAATATAATAAAAACTTAAATCCTCTAAAAGATTTTTCAAAAAAGATATACCAAGTCTATGAGCTATTGGAGCATAAACTACTAAAGTCTCTTCAGCTATTCTTTTTTGCTTATTTATAGGTAAAGCATCTAAAGTTAGCATATTATGAAGTCTATCACAAAGTTTTATAACTAAAACTCTTACATCTTTTATTGAAGCAATAAGAATCTTTCTAAAACTCATTGCAGAAGTTATCAGTTTTTCATTAATATATGAAGGAATTAAGCTTTTATCTCTAATTTCTACAATTTTTGTCAAACCTTCAACAAGATTTGCGACATCTTTTCCAAAATTTTTATATATCTCTTCGATTGTAATCGGTGTATCTTCAACCACATCATGCAAAAGAGCTGCTATTACCATTGTTTCGTCATGAGAAATATATCCAACTATAGAGGCAACAAGAATTGGATGAACCACATAGGGTTCACCACTTTTTCTAAATTGATTTTCGTGAGCTTTTATTGCAAAATTTAATGCATATTCAACTTTTGGATCTTTTTTTACAACACTAAATAGTATCTCTTTTGATTTTTCTAAATCTTTGCACTCTTTTATTTTTTCTATAAATTTTTTCATACAATTTCAAATTACTCTTTTTCCATTTCTATTTTTATTAAACCTTCTGCAATCTCCATAATTGCAATATCGGTATATTTATATTTTTTCACATCAATATCAATTAAAGGCTCAGAACCATTTGCAAGCTCATTTGCTCTTTTTGCAACTACAACAGATAATAGATATCTATCAAAATTTACTCTCTCTAATGCTTTAGCAGCAATTTTTTCAAGTCTCATTAAATCTCCTTTTTATTTAGATAAGTAGTTAAAAAAATTAAATTGGATAAGTTGTTAATATTTATTGAGTGGCTAAAATGGTTAAAATAGTTGAGTAGCAATGAAATAAAAACCACTTAACTACTCATCCACTCAACTATTTGTCACAATTGATGCCTTTGAGAAATCGCCATTTATAATATTTAATAAGTTATCTTTTTCAAACATATTACAAACAACTATTGGAAGCTTATTATCCTTTGCAAGAGCAATTGCTGTATCATCCATAACTTTAATATTATCTTGCATAGCTTCCTCATAAGTCAATCTATCAAGCTTTTTTGCATCAGGATAAATTTTAGGGTCTTTATCATAAACACCGTTTACTTTTGTAGCTTTAATAATCATATCTGCACCAATCTCTATAGCTCTTAAGGTAGCAGCTGTATCAGTTGTAAAGAAAGGATTACCTGTTCCAGCTGCAAATATAACAACTCTTCCTTTTTCAAGATGCCTAATAGCTCTTCTTACTATGAAAGGTTCACAAATCTCTTCCATTTTAATTGCACTTTGAACTCTGACTTTAATACCAAAATATTCTAAAGCCTCTTGCAGTGCAACTGCATTGATTACAGTAGCAAGCATACCCATATAATCGCCAGAAGATCTTTTTATAATACCCTCTTTTGAAGCAGTAACTCCTCTAATGATATTACCGCCACCTACTACTAAACCTACTTCAATACCCTCTTCTACAAGCATTTTTATTTCAGTGGCAATAAATTTTAAAATAGAAGTGTCAATACCATATCCATTTTCCGAAGACAGAGCTTCGCCTGAAAATTTTACTAAAACTCTTTTTCCCATCATTTCCCTCTATTTTTAATTTAAAATTTTACTTAAAATCTTATAACAAAACAATTAGAAAAAGAATTTAAACTCATCTTACCTTAATTAAATCAAGTGGATTTATGTGATATCTGTTTTTTGTAACTTCAAACGTAAGTTTTGAATTAACCCTTCCTATAACATACCCTTTTTTAACTTTTTTTCCTTTTTTTATAGTTGGAGCAATTTTGTCAATATGGGCATAAATAGTATATAAACCGTTTTTATGTTTTATAATGATAACATTATTTAAATGTGGAGTCTTTTTGGCTAAAACAACCCTTCCGTTTAATACATTTTTAACTTTTGCATTTTGTTTTAAAGGCTTTAATTCAATTGATTCATTAAAAATTTTTATATTATAAATTGGGTCAATATAACTTCCATACTTTTTCACTATAACAAATCTATCTAAAGGTGGTATAGTTTTTGGTCCTTTGTATCTTAAAGTTTTTGCTCTGAGATAAGATTTACCTATAGTTTTTACTTTTATTTTTGAAGATTTGTTATCTTTTAATGAAACTTTTTCACTTTTTAAAATTTGTAATTTATTTAATGTTTCTCGTAAGCTTTTTTGCTCTTTAAGAAGATTTTCAATTGCCTCTTTATATTTTCTTTTTTTATAGCTTAAGAGTTTTAGAGATTCTTTTTTATTTTTTTTAAGTTTTTCATACTCTTTTCTTTTTTTATCAAGATTCTCAATCTCATTTTGAAGATATTGTAATTTTTTTAATTCACTATCAGCAATTTTTTTGGTTTCTATAAATTTAGAATTTAGCATTTTAATTTTTTGTTTTTCAGATTTTTTTAATGCTTTTAATATCTCTTCATTTATAATATCTTCAGTAGTTAAATTTTGGCTTTTTTCTAATATAAGAGATTTAGAGAAATATTTTGCTATCAAAATTGTTAGTTTTTCTTTTATTTCATTCTGTTTTTTTAAAAGACTTGATTCATTTTCTTTTATATTTTTTATTTTCTCTTTACTAATTTTATAAAATTCCTCTTTCTCTTTTAGCTCATCTTGAAGCTTTTTTAATTTTTTATCAATATTTTTAAGAGCTTTTCTTGTTTTTTCAATATCTTTGGCTATTTTTTCTAATTTTAAATTTAAACCTCTTAAACTTTTCTCTTTTCTATAAAGTTGCTGCTTAGAATAGTATATCTTTCTTTCCAAATCATTTTTAGCAAATAAAAAAGTAACAAAAATGATTAAAAACCCTATATATCTCATTCTTGAATTTGCCTTGTCGAAACTACCAATACACTAAAAAAAGTTATAATTAAACCGATACCGCCTAAGATAAGACAATCTTTTATGATTTCTTCAAAATTTAATAATATATGCAAATAGCTAAATATATTTTTTAAAATATCAGAATTTAAAAAATAGTAATAGATCCCAATTAAAAATAGTGTAGCAATAAAAGTATCAACTATAGCAAGCCTAAATAAAACTCCGCTTCTCATCCAAAAAGGAGCACCAAAAAGTTCCATGATATACATTCTTTCTTTATGCTCAAAATGCCAAACTTTTATCTGTTTTAAAATAAGTAAAACACTTATAATTGAAACGATAATTAAAAATATTTTAGATATCTGTTTTGAAATCATTAAAAGATTATATATTTTTGAATGAGTTTTCGAAAATGTTTCAACTCTTTTTATGCCAGGTATTACTTTTAGTCTTGATTTAATCCATTCTAATTCACTAGTTGAAGGAAAGTGATTTAAATAAATTTGATAAAATTTAGGTAAAAACATCTTTAATGTCTCTAAATCTAATGAAATATCTTCCTCTTTAATTTTTTTTATCATATCATCAGGTTTTATTTCTACAATTTTTGAAATATTCAAATATTTTTCAATATCATCTTTTTTTAAATTTTTATCTGAAACTATTAAAATAGTATAATCATTTTTAAGATTTATTTCATACTGTTTTATAACTCTATCGAGAATTAAATAAAATTCTATTGCAAAAAAAATTGCAAACAATGGAATTATAAGAGATAAATGATTTTTAAGAGATTTCATAAAGTATCCCATCCTCAATGTGAAAATGTTTAAAGTTGATATGAATATTTGTTGGAATATGGTGTGTAACGACTAAAACTGTAGCTTTTAACTGCTCTTTGGCAGCAATTAAAAGATTCCAAATAATATTTGAAGAGTATTCGTCAAGATTTCCTGTTGGCTCATCTGCAAGAATTATAATAGGATTGTGTGCAAGTGCTCTAGCAATTGCAACTCTTTGTTGCTCTCCTCCACTTAATTCATATGGATATTTAAAAGCTTTATTAGATAATTTCACATGCCTTAAAAGTCTTTTAGTCTGAGTTTCACAAACATCTTTTGAATGCCCTGCAATTAAAAGAGGTAGCATAACATTTTTTTTAACTGTCCACTCATTAATCAATTTATAATCTTGAAAAATTATACCTAGATTTTGTCTTAATCTTATAAGAAATTTTCTTTTTATGTTATTTATTTTTATGCCACCAATTTCTAAAATACCACTTTGTGGCTGCAGAGCACCATATAGCGATTTTATTAATGTGGATTTTCCACTTCCACTTGGTCCTGTAACAAATACAAAACTTTGACTCTCTATTGAAAAACTACTCTCTTTTATAATAGGTTCATCTTTTTTATACCCAAGTGTTAAATTTTTCGCTTTTATGATTTTACTTCCCATTTAGTATCTCTTCTATTTTTTTATGTGCTTTTATATTTCCTCTCGATAATACAGGCTTTTTAGGAAAATATTCAATTTTATTTTTTGTAATTAATAGATATTTATGCTCCGGCCTATCAAAATTTCCAAATGATATCTTAATCAAATATCTATCACTATCTATTTGATATAATTTTTCAAAATGTACAAAAAAATCATCAAATACTTTTGGTTTTGTATCAAAATTTTTTACAATATTTTCAAGATTATATTCTTTTTTAAATTCAAAATCAAAATCAATTTTTAAGGGCTCGGATTTTTCAATATTTATCATTCTGATATCATAAATATCTTTATTAAGTCTTAACCATCTATCTTCATATTTACTTACAATTGGTGGTTCTATATTTTTAGTAACTTCTAGTTTTACTTTTTTTTGTTCCAAAAATAGTTCTAAAGAGTAATCAAAATAGTTTTTACTATCTGTTCTAAGTTCTAAAACTCCATCTAATTTTAGTACCCTTTTAGCTTCCTCAATAAATTTTTTCGATATCACTCTTCTATGAGGTTTTTTATCCCAAGGAACCGGAAAATGTACAAATATTTTTCCAACTATATTTGATGGAACAAATTCCAAAAATAGTCTCGCATCATAATCGATAACATATATATTTCTCAATTTTTGGATCTCTATCTGTTTAAGTACCTGCTCTATTGAAGGTTTGTGTATTTCAATTCCAATAAACATAATATCTGGATTTTGTTTAGCTTGATAAAGAAGATGCCTTCCGCTGCCAAATCCTATCTCTATCCAAACTTCTTTATTTTTTGGAAATGATTTTTCAAAAAAATCTATCGTTTTTAAAAACTCTTCGCTTTTTTTTAAATGTTTTTCATCAATATTGGAAATATTACTTCTTATAATCTCGCATTTAGCTAATTCACAAAAATTAACAATAGCTTTTTTTATAATCGTAGAAGGAGATATTCTAGTAGTTTTATCACTTTTAATTACTATTTCACTGTTTTTATCTTTTATCGAAAGTAAAAATTTATGGTTTTCATATTCTACAGCTACTAACTCCTCTTTTGCATTTTTTAAAGGTTTTGCAAACCATAAAAAATTAAATTTATCTTTTTGAATTGGAGTATTGAATTTTTTATAATTTTTTACAACTATATGAGGCATAATCTACTTTTTAATATTAACTTCAATCTTTTCAGAAGGTTTTGAAACAATTCCAAATTTATCCACTGAATATACGGTATATATATATTTTACTCCTGGAACAATCGATCTATCAATAAAGCTATTAGTCTTAATATTTGTATACTTATACTCTTTTGTATCTAAAATATTTTGTTTCTCTTTTTTTAACACTATATAACTTACAGCTCTATCATCTGATTTTCTCCATTTTATAACTACACCATCAGGTGTAATATTTGTTGAAACTATAATGGGTGCTTGAGGTTTTGGTAAAGTTGTACCCATAACAGGTATATCTTGTTTAAAACTTTCTAATCCATCTTTATCAACAGCAGTTACTTTATAAAATCTTTTTACTCCATCTTCACCTATTAAATCAACATATTTTGTTCCTTTTACTTTAGCATGCACAATAATAAATCCATAAGAAAAAGGACTTCTATAAATATTATAATGATCTATATCTGGTTCGCTATTTGGCTCCCAAGTCAATACTATTTTCTTGGGTAAATCCTTAGTAGCTTTTAACCCTTTAACCATTTTTGGTCTAGGCTTTGTAAAAGCTTTAACTACTTTGCTAGGTGATGATACAATTCCATCAAAAGTTCTAACTCTAATTCTATAAAAATATATATGATTATCTTTAAGATTTTTATCTATATATTCTGCTTGAAGTCTATTTTTTACTACAGCTATCTCTTTCCATTCAGGATTATCCTGTTCACTTCTTTCAATAATATATTCTTTTACCCTAGGGTTTGGATGAGGCCTCCAAATAATTTTAACCCTTCTTGGTAAATGGCTAATTGCTTCAATAAAACTAACAGATTCTATCAGAGGCAGAGTTTTTACTTTTATAGTATCGCTTGGAAATGATTCATTTCCTTTATCATCATATGTTGACATTTTATAAAAATATGTAGTATTTGGCTTTAATTCTTTATCAACATAGTGTGAACTGAATCTATCCTCAATAACAGCAACTCTTTTTAATTTTGAACCACTTTCACCTCTATATAGATAATAACCTTTTACTCTTTCATTATAAACAGGGTCCCACTCAAAAGCTACTGAAGTAATATCAGCTATTACTCTAATTTGCTCAACTTTTGGAAGAGTCGGATCAATTTTTGATTTTTGTGATAATCCAGGATGTTTTGCACATCCACTAAGAAACAAAATCAAAAAGCTTATCAAACCTATCAGGTAATATTTTCTCATCTATTTTCTCCCAATCAAATCTCTTTTTTAAAAAATCTCTCATATCCTTTGGTAAAGGCGCAACAAATCTCAAACTTTTTTTTGTTGTTGGATGCTCTAGATAAAGTATATAAGCATGTAAAAATACTCTATCTATTTTAACATTTTTGCTCTTAAAACCATATAAACTATCACCTAATATATGCCTTCCTATTGAACTCAAATGCACCCTGATCTGATGTGTTCTGCCTGTAAAAAGTTTTGCACCGATTAGTTCAAATTTTCCATCAAAGCTTGTCTGAATTTTGCAAAATGCTGTTTTTGCATATTTCCCACCAGGTACAATAGCCATTTTTAATCTATTTTTTGGATTTCTATAAATTGGCTTTTCAACGATTACATTCTCTTTTAAAGGTGGCTCAATTATTGCAAGATAATATCTCCCCATAGTTTTATTTTGAAGCTGCTTTGATAAATTTTCATGAGATTGATTATTTTTTGCTATAACCATTACTCCACTTGTTTCCTTATCGAGTCTATGAACTATTCCATGTCTCTCTTCCCCTGCCAATGTTGAAAGAGAAATGCCATGTTTTTTAAGCCAATCAACCACAGTGGCTTCTTTAACACTAGGGGCAGGATGAACTGTTATCCCACTTGGCTTATTAATAACTAAAATATCATCATCTTCATAAAGTATCTCTATATCAAAATCTACTTTATGCCCCTCTTTTTTTTCTGCTTGCAAAAAACATACTTCAATTTCATCATATAATTTAACTTTTATCCCACCCTTTTTAGCAATTTTTCCATTTATTTTTACCAGTCCTTTTTTAACTAGTGACTCTATCTGATTTCTTGATACTTCAAGTTTTTTTGATATATATTTATCAAGTCTTTCATTTTCATCTACAATATATTTTTCACACTTTTCCAAAATTCAGCCTTTATTGGTATAATTTACAAAAAAAATTAGGTTCATTATGAAATTTTTGATAGATAGAAGAATAATAACACATTTTGATTTTATTTTGATATTTTTAATTATTCCAATAGTTGCAATATCTTTCTATCTTATATCTGAAATTGACCCACTTCTTTCAAAAAAACAAACCATATATATTTTAGTTGGAATTGGTGCATTTGTTACATTTTTTTTAACACCTTTAAGGGAATATAAATGGCTTATTCCTACTATATATTGGATAAATATAGCTCTTTTAGTTGCAGTGGATATCTTTGGTGTTAGCAAACTTGGTGCTAAAAGATGGCTTGAACTTCCATTTTTGCATTTTACACTTCAACCATCTGAAATCTTTAAACCAGCATTTATTTTAATGTTAGCATATATAATTCAAGAAAATCCTCCACCAAAAAACGGATACGGTTTAAAAGATTTTTTAAAAATCTCTTTTTTTATAATACTTCCATTTATATTAATAGCAAAAGAGCCAGATCTAGGAACTGCTTTAATTTTACTAATAATAGGCTATGGTGTACTTTTTGTTGTTGGAGTAAATTGGAAAATTTGGATAAGTATTGTAATAATTTTATCTCTTTTTATTCCAATTTCATATAAATATCTACTTCACGATTATCAGAAAAAAAGAATTCACGATTTTCTAAGTGAAAAACCAAGTTATCATGTACAACAATCAATAATTGCAATTGGTTCTGGAGGATTGACTGGTAAAGAAAAAAATGAAGCTACACAAACACAACTAAAATTTTTACCTATCGCTTCAAGTGATTTTATTTTTGCTTATTTTGTTGAAAGATTTGGATTTTTTGGTGCTTTTTTATTAGTTTTTATATATGGCTTACTTATCATTCATATATTGAGCTTAAATTATAAACTACAAGGAGATTTTTTTACTCAAGTTGTAGCTACAAGTATAGCACTACTTCTTTTTACTTATATGAGTGTTAATATAGCAATGACGATGGGCTTTGCTCCTGTTGTGGGAGTACCACTTCCTCTTTTTAGTTATGGCGGAAGTAGTTTTGTTAATTTTATGATACTTTTTGGTATTTTAGAGCATCTACTTGCATTTCGTTTTAATTTTTTGTATAATTCCAGCCGTACTTAAAATGAGTTCAAAAAATATTCAACGGGCTCGTAGCTCAGTTGGTTAGAGCAACCGGCTCATAACCGGTTGGTCGCAGGTTCGAGTCCTGCCGAGCCCACCATATATTCTCAATTTGATTCAAACTATTCACAAATTAAATACAAATAAAATTTTAAGTTATTCTTTCCTTCGATTTTAAGAAATACCTATCTTGAAGCACAAACATAAGTTACATCTTTTAAAACTTTTGCCCAATGTGGAGTATTTGGAGGAGAAATTAATCTATCTCCAGGACCTAATAAAAATTCTGCTTCATCATTACCGATAACTATCTCTCCATCAACAACCCATCTAATCTCTTCATATGGATGAGTGTGAGTTGGATAAAAAGTCTCTTTTTTATCTTCCCAAACAAAAATATTAAAATAGTCCTCTTTTTTCAAAATCTTTTTTATTTTCTCAATATCTGTTATACTACTTTTTTCATATCTCATCTTAAAAATTCATTTCCACAATTTTTGCAAAACCAGTTAGGTGCATCTATACTTCTTGCGATTCCTCCAATTTTTATCTCTTGCTTTTTCTCTTTTTCTAAAATTTCTTCATCTACAATATATCCATAAATTATTGGTATAACATATCTATTTGTTTTACAATATCTACATCTTGGTCTAAAACTTTTTCTTCTACTGTTTCTTTTAGATGGCTGTTCCCAAGAAAATTTCTTATCTTTCATACTACTTTTTTAAAATTTTTCTATTTAATAATCTATTTAATTAATTATACAAAATTTTTTTAAGATTTTTTAAGTTTTTGGTATAATAAATAAAAAAATTAGGAGCTAAAAAAATAAAAAAAGATTTCTTAAAATTTTATAACAATTTCAAAAGAGATGAGATAGAAAAAGCTATTGAATTTTATTCAGTCTTTAGTGGAATAGAAGATATTATTCAAATTGACTTCCAAAAAGAGCTTCTGCCTCAAATTGAAGAAAAAATCTTAAAAAATATAGATTTTATCAATGAAAAAATAATATATAAAAATAGTAATGAATCTAAAAAAATATTAAGCCATTTAGCTATAGGTGATAGAAAAATAAACAGCGCATTAAAAAAAGCAAATATCAATGAATCTAAAGGTAAAAATATAATCTCTAATTTAATAGATTTAAAATTGATAAAAAAAGAGTATTCAAGAGAAAATCTTCCTAAAAAACAGCCAAAACAAAAACTCAAAAAAAATTTGAGAAAATATCGAATCTCTCATAAAATAAAATTTGAAAAACCTTTTTTTAGATTTTGGTTTAGATATATTGAACCTAATTTAAAAGATTTAAAAGAAAAAAATTTTACTAAAATAATGACTATAATTGAGAAAGATTTTGACAATTATGTAAGTCTCACTTATGAAGAGCTTTCAAATGAGATTATAAAAGATAAATTTAAAAATTTTATAACAAGTGGTAGCTATTGGGATAGAAAAGTAGAACTTGATATTTTAGCCTCACTAGAAAATGGCGAAATTATTGTTGGTGAATGTAAATGGAAAAATAGTAAAATATGTAAAAAAACTTTAACATCTCTTCAGAAAAAATGTAAAATCGCTCAAATTGATGTAAATTATTATGCTCTTTTTTCAAAAAGTGGTTTTAGTAATGAGCTTTTAAAAAATAAAGAGAAAAATATTTTACTATTTGACCTTGAAGATTTAAAAGAGTGGGCAGGAAGAGAGGCTCCTTATAAAAAGAAAGAAAAAGTTCCATACTCTTTTGAATTTTAAATTTAGGTTAGTAAGGTAAGTGTGTTGAGTAAGGTAAGTAGATAATTGTAATTTGCTATTTCACTGCTTTACAGCTTACCTACTTACCATACTCACCTCACTCGCCCTACTCACATTAGACCATTATGCTACGCATATTCCTTCAATTTTTGACAACTCTTTGACTAAATCGCTATTTACATAAACATTCGATTCAATCTCAACCTCTTGAAGTTTTGAAGATATTATAAGTTTTAATGGTCTTCTACCTGGATGATTTTGTGCGAGTCTATATAGCTCTTCAAGCAAATAAACTTCATGAGAAAGATTTAATTTTATTATTAATGGCTCCTCTTGCTTTTCTTCTATTTTAGTATCTACTTTTTCTTTTTTTGCCTCTTCTAAACTCATAATCTTATCACATCTTATTCTTGTAAAATCTCCATCTTTTGTAACATATGTCTTAAATGCAATAGGCCTATCAAGATCCATTTTTTCAAGCTCTTCCAATTTATCGCTAAAAAGCATAAGCTCAATATTTCCATGTAAATCCATAATATTTACAATGCCAAATTTATTGCCCTTTTTACTTATTTTTGTTTTGATCTCTTCAACTTTTCCAACAAACAGAGCTTCGCTTTGATCAGCAATATTTTCTAAATCGCTAGATAGTGTATATTTTATCTTTTCGAGTTCATCTCTAAAATTATCAAGTGGATGACCTGATACATAAAAACCAAGAGTCTCTTTTTCAAGTTCAAGTATCGTTTTTAAATCAAATTCTCCAAGATCTTCTAGCTCAATTTTTATAGCTGTCATCTCCTCCATATCACCAAACAAAGAGTTCTCAGCCATCTTTTTAGCTCTTGCTATCTCATGAGTAGTCTCAACAATTTTTTCAATATTATGAAGCAAAGTTTTTCTACTATATCCAAAACTATCTAAACTTCCAGATTTTATTAATGATTCTAAAACTTTTTTGTTTACTTTTGTTGGATCGATTTTATGCAAAAAGTCATCAAAATCTTTAAAATTTTCTTCCTTTCTTGCTTCAAGTATGGATTCTATCGCACTCTCACCAACTCCTTTTATAGCTCCAAGACCAAATAAAATCACATCTTCACCATCAATTTTTGTGGCACTAAATTCTAAAGATGATTTTTTAATATCTGGTGGTAATAATTTAATTTTTAGTCTTTTTACCTCATCTACATATTTGACTATCTTATCTGTGTTATCTTGTTCACTTGTTAAAAGTGCAGCCATAAACTCTTGTGGATAATAGGCTTTTAAAAAAGCCGTTTGAAAAGTGATCATTGCATAAGCAGCTGAGTGGGATTTGTTAAATCCATATCCAGCAAATTTTTCTATCAATTCAAATAGAGTCTCACTTTTTTTAGAATCAAACCCTCTCTCGCTTGCTCTTTTTACAAACTCTTTTTTGTATTCCTCCATTATATCTTTTTTCTTTTTACCCATTGCACGACGGATGATATCTGCTTCTCCAAGTGAAAAACCGCCAATTATTTGAACTATCTGCATAACCTGTTCTTGATAAACAATCATCCCATATGTAGGCTCTAAAGTCTCTTTTAACTCATCAAAACTTACCTCTTCAAAAGGATAATATATCTTTTTTCTACCATGCTTTCTTTCGATAAAATCTTCAAGCATTCCTGATTCCATAGGACCTGGACGATAAAGCGCCAAAACAGCAATAATATCTTCAAAAGTTGTAGGTTTTAATCTTGCATTTAACCTTTGCATACCTTGAGACTCTATCTGAAATAGTCCTAAAGTATGCCCGCTTTGAATAAGTTCATATACCTTTTTATCATTAATATCTACTTTATTCCAATCAATCTTTTTGCCATATCTTTTTTCAACAAGTTTTAATGCATTATCAATAACTGTTAATGTTTTAAGTCCCAAAAAGTCAAATTTAATTAAATCTACATCTTCTAAGAAGTTTAATGAGTATTGAGTAACTAAAGTATCTTCACCGCTTGGCTTATATAAAGGAGTCTTATTCCATAACTCTTCATTGCTTATAACAACACCAGCTGCATGCATACCCGCATTTCTTTTTAATCCTTCAAGAGCAAGGGCAAATTTCCAAACCCTCGCAGCAAGTGGATTTTCTTCAATAAGCTCTTTTATTTTTGGCTCTTGCTCATATGCTTTTTGCAAAGTAATACCAAGCTGGTCTGGAATGAGCTTTGCCATTTTGTCAGCTTCATTATAGCTCATTCCCAGAACCCTTGCTACATCTCTAATGACACCTTTTGCCAACAATGAGCCAAATGTTATAACTTGAGCAACATTAAATCTACCATATCTCTCAACAACATAATCGATAATCTCCCCTCTTCTATCCTGACAAAAATCCATATCAATGTCTGGCATACTAACACGCTCAGGATTTAAAAATCTCTCAAATAGCAGATTATATTTTAAAGGGTCAATATCTGTTATTTTTAAAGCATAAGCTACTAAACTACCAGCTGCACTACCACGTCCCGGCCCAACTGGAATGCCCCTTTCTTTTGCTACTCTTACAAAATCCCAAACAATAAGCATATAACCAGGAAATTTCATTTTATTAATGATATTTATCTCATGTTCTAATCTATTCCAATATTTTTCATGCTCATCTTTTGGAACATTTTTTAGTCTCTCTTTTAGCCCTTTTTTACACTCATATTCAAATAGAACCTCATCGTTTTTAAAACTATAAATGCTATCTTCAGGAAGCTCTAATCCCTCTTTCTTTGCATACTCTTTTGTAAATTTAAAATTTGGAGGTGTTGGATTTCCAAGATCAAGCTCTAAATTACACTTATCTACAATCTCTTGCGTATTTTCTAAGGCTTCAGGAATATCAGCATATAAAGCAGCCATCTCCTCAGGAGATTTTAGATAAAACTCATGAACTGAGTGCCTTAATCTATTTGGATCATCATAAAGTTTGTTCATAGCTATACACATAAATGCTTCATGGGCATCTGCATCATCTTGTTCAAGATAGTGGGTATCGTTAGTTGCTACTATTTTTATACCAGTTTCCAAAGATAGCTTTATTATTTGTTCATCTATATATTGTTGGTCATGTATACCATGTCTCATCAGTTCAAGATAAAAATCATCGCCAAATATCTCTTTATACTCAAGGGCAATCTCTTTGGCAATCTCATAGCCTTTTGCCCCAAATTTTATATTTCTTTCACTGTTTAAATTTAGATGCCAATTTACCTCACCCTGCAGACATGCACTTGTGCATATAAGACCTTCACTATGCTCTTTGAGAAGTTTTTTATTTATTCTTGGATAGTAATAAAAACCATTAATATAGCTTTGGGAGCTAAGATACATTAAATTTTTATATCCAATCTCATTTTTTGCAAAAAGACATAGGTGAAATCTCTGCTTTGTAGATTTGTCTCCTAAATCTTCTTGATTATGAAGATATGCTTCAATTCCTATTATTGGCTTTATACCTTCGCTTTTCATAGCTTTATAAAAATCTATAGCCCCAAACATATTTCCATGATCTGTGATAGCAACGCTATCCATACCAAGCTCTTTGCACTTTTTTGCAAGAGCTTTTATCTTATTAGCACCATCTAAAAGAGAATATTCTGTATGAAGATGCAGGTGAGTAAATTTTGGCTTCATAAAAATCCTTTGGATTTTTTATGCAATTATACTCTAATTAATTATATTAATCCTAAAAGAGAAAATGCAAGAATAAAAGGTGTAATTATAAAACCCACTTTCACTCGATCTAAAACTATAACTATAAATATTGCCAGATAATAAAAATCAAAGTTAATAAAAAATAGCTAATGCTAAAACTATTATAATATCCAATTAAAAATATATCCAATAATTATAATTCCAATACCCACTGTACCAAAAAAGATAAAAATAAGCTTTAATGACAAAATCCTTTTTAAAATCATAGCCTCAGGAAGACTAAGAGCAGTTATGGCCATCATAAAACTAAGAGCCGTTCCCATACTCATACCCTTATCCACTAAAACCTCTATTAAAGGCATAACACCTGCAGCATTGGAATACATTGGAATTCCTAAAATTGTTGCAACAATGACACTATACCACTCTTTATTTCCAGCATATTTAATAATAAAATCTGTTGGCACATATCCGTGAATAAAAGCTCCAAGTGATATACCTATAACAACATATATCCATACTTTTTTTAAAATATCTTTTGTGTAAAGCCAAGAATCGATGACTCTTTCTTTAAAACCAATTTTTATTTCACATTCGGGTAAATCTTGCATAGGAGGTGGCTTTATTAAAACCTCATCTTCAAGGTTTAATCTTCCTATTATTATTCCAGCAACTATAGCAACCAGCAGTCCAAAACCTATATATATTGCAGTAATTTTAAATCCAAAAAGAGCAAAAAGCATAGCAATTGCTATCTCATTATTCATAGGAGCAGAGATTAAATAGCTAAATGTTACTCCAAGAGGAATTCTTGCTTGCAAAAATCCCAAAAACAGTGGAATTGCGCTGCAGGTACAAAAAGGAGTGATTATTCCAAAAACTGCAGCCAATATATGACCAAAAAGTGGGTGCTTTTTAGATAGATAATCTCTAACTTTTTCTGTTGGAAAATAGCTTCTAATAAATGTAACTAAAAAAATTATAACTATTAAAAGTAAAAATATTTTAACTATATCAAATAGAAAAAAATTTAGTGCATCTGCAAATTTTCCGCTAAATTTTAATTTTTCATATATTAAATAGTCAACTGCCTTTTGCCACCAATCAAACATTATTTTACTTTATAAGCTCTAAAATTTGAGAAGGTGTTAAAACTTTACCAACACTTACTACTTTTCCATCTATTACAAGACCTGGAGTACTCATAACACCATATTTCATAATCTCATTTATATCTTGCACTTTTTTAATCTCTACAAATTTGCCACTTTTTGCAACCGCTTCTTGAACATTTTTTTCAAGTTGAGCGCATTTTGCGCAACCTGTGCCTAAAATTTCTATTTTCATAAAAGCTCCTTTTCTAAAACTGGAAATAGTCTTTTTTTAATCTCATTAGCAGTTTTTACAAACTCACTAAAATCTTTCCCATCTGGATCTTCAAATCCTACATGTATTATCTTTTTAGCCCCAGGAAAGGTTGGACAAGACTCTTTAGCATTGTCGCACACTGTAACAACTAGATCAAATGGAGCATATTTTAATACTTCATCAACTGTTTTAGAGTGATACTCATCGCTCCAAGCATCTTCTTCAACTAAAACTTTTTTTGCATTTTCATTTACTTTTCCACTTGGATTACTTCCAGCACTATAGGCTTTTATTTTTCCTTTAAAATACTTATTTATTAATCCTTCAGCCATAATGGATCTGCAACTATTTCCTGTACATAAAATCAACACTTTTTTCATAATTGACACTTTCTTGATAATTTTTTTAGTTTTGGAAGCTCTACTGGCAATATCTCAATCTCTTTTAAAATCTCTTGCCTAAATCTATCTAAAGGCTCTCTGATATAGTAATAGTTCCATTTTCCAACCCTTTTTACTCTTAAAAATCCTGCATCTTTTAAAATCTTTAGATGTCTTGAAAGTCTTGATTGATTCATCTCAAAGGAGTTTTCAAGATCACAAACACATAGTGGTCCATATTTATCAATAAATTTTAAAATCAATACTCTTGTCTCATCATACAAAGCGCCCACTGTTTTTAAAAAATCCTCTAATGCTTCCATCAAGCTCCTTTTGCAAAATTATAACCAAAATATTTCAACATATCAAGATATCTTGATATATTGAAATATAATCGATTAAGTATAAAACTGGTAAAATTTCGAAAAAACTTATAGGACTTTCTATATGAAAAATATTTTGCTTATTGGATTTATGGGAGTTGGCAAAGGAACAGTTGCAAGAGCTATGAGTGGGAAAACTAACCTTTATGCAGTTGATACTGATGATTTGATTGAGAGTCTTACAAATAAAAAAATAAAAAAGATTTTTGAAAAACAGGGAGAAAAGTATTTTAGAGATTTAGAGCAAAAAACGGCTGATTGGCTTGCAAGTTCTGTAAAAAATACAATTATTTCAACTGGGGGAGGATTTTATAAAGTAAAAAATATAAAAAATATAGGCACAGTTGTTTATCTAAAAGCAGATTTTGATTGGATTTATGAAAGAATCACTAAAAGTAAAAATGCCAAAAAAAAGATAAAAAAAAGACCACTTTTTAAATCATATGAAAATGCAAAAAAGTTATATAAGCAAAGAGTCAAAGAGTATGAAAAAGTTGCTGATGTTACTATTTATGTTGAAAATAAAAGTATGGATGAAATAATAGAAGAGATTTTAAACAGAGTTAAATCTTTTCAATCTTAGCCATAAAAAAGCCGCTATATGCTCCTTTTGGCAAAATTCTAACTGTTTTTTTTATCTCTTTATTATACTCTTTATTTTCCCATTTTGTTACTCCTTGTTGATAATTTTCAAATGGAACATCAATATCTAAAATTTTTGCATTTTCAAATTTTTTAAGTAAAAAATCAACCACCTCTTCATTCTCTTCTGGACTAAATGTACATGTTGCATATATTAAAATTCCACCAGGTTTTAAAGAGTTCCAAGCTGAAACTATCAACTCTTTTTGAAGTTTAGAATTTCTATATACTCTTCTTAGATTCCAGTAAGTTATAGGATTTTCTTTTGTAAAATCAAATTCACTCTCACTTGAACATGGCGCATCAAGTAAAACTTTATCAAAATAATTTGGACATATTTTCCCTATCGCTCTTCCATCTTTATTATATGTTTTTATATTTTTTACACCATATGATTTTATATTTCTTTTCAACATAAAAAATCTATTTTTATCTTTTTCTACTGCTGATATTTTTCCTCTATTTTCTAAAAGCGAGCTCCAAAGCAAAGATTTTCCACCGGGAGCACTGGCCATATCTAAAAGCCACTCATTCTCTTTTAAATCAATATTTAATGCACAAAAGATTGATGAGAGATTCTGAATATATATCTTTCCTTGGCTATATTCATTAGATTTTATAATTTTGTCTCTATCTTTTATATCTAAAATATATACATCTTCAAACCAGTTTACTTTTTCATATTCTATATTTAAATTTTTTAAAAATTTTTCTATCTCTTCATTTGTAGTTTTAAGCCTATTTATTCTAAAAGAAAATTTCTCTTTTTTTCTTTTTAAGAGCTCTAATAGTTTTGGATTTATCTTTTTTATTCTTTCAAAAAAAATTTTTTCATTATCACTTTTTGGCATTTAAATCCTTAAATTTTTTTGATATTATATCAACAAAAATTAAATACTCAATGGTGGAAAATGAAACTATTTATTACAGATTTAGACAAAACTTTTTTAAGAAGCGATTTATCTATTTCACAATTTAGTAAAGAGATATGGAACAGAAAAACCAAAGAGGGATTTTTATTATCTATTGCCACAGCAAGAAGTTTAAAAAAGAGTTTAGAATTTCTAAATGGACTTGATTTAAAAATTCCACTTATTTTACTGGATGGAGCAATGGTTGCAACAAGTGACAGAAAAGCTATTGCAATAAATGCTTTAGATAAAGAAATTTCAAATGAAATTATAGATATTTCAAAAAAGTTTGATATTGAGCCATTTATTGTTGGAATTAAAGATAACAGTTTAAATGAGAGATTTTTATATCCAAAAAAATTAAATATCTATCAACAAGAGTTAATAAACTCATATAAAAATGATAATAGACTTAGAGCAAAAGATAAAATTACTCCTCTTGAAAAAAATCTCAAAATTGTTTATATGGGTACAAAAAAAGATATGGAGTCTCTAGAAAGTGAACTAAAAAATATTTTTAAAAACTCTATAGAAACAAAACTTTCAAAAGATCCATATATTGATTGCCATTTTTTAACAATTCTACATCCAAAAGGTGACAAATCACATGCATTAGAGGAAGTTTTAGATTATTGTAATTTTTCTTGTGAAGATTTAACAGTTTTTGGAGATAGTTTAAATGATATAGGTATGTTTAAAAAAGCAAAAAGAGCAGTAGCTGTTAAAAACGCACTTGAAGAAGTAAAAAAAGAGGCAGATATTATTTTGCCCCATACAAATGATGAGGATGCAGTTGCAAAATATCTATCCAAAATTTAGTGTAATTATTCCTGTTTTTAATAGAGAAAAATTTATATCAAGAGCGATAGAATCGGTTTTAAATCAAAGCTATAAAAATTTTGAACTAATTGTCGTTGATGATGGCTCAACAGATAATACTTCAAAAATTATTAAAAAATATCCTATTAAAATTATCACTCAACAAAATAGAGGTGTAAGTGCCGCAAGAAATGCGGGTATAAAAGCCTCAAAAGGCGAAATCATTGCTTTTTTAGATAGTGATGATGAGTGGAAAAAAGATAAACTAAAAATTCAAGCAAATTTTTTTATAAAAAATCCCTCTTATAAAATTCATCAAACTGATGAGATTTGGATAAAAAATGGAAAATTTTTAAATAAAAAAAAGATCCATCAAAAAAAAGAGGGTTATATTTTTTATGACTCATTACATTTATGTCTAATATCTCCATCAGCTGTAGCTATAAAAAAAGAGTTATTTGATGAAGTTGGCCTTTTTAGAGAGGATTTTGAAGTTTGCGAAGATTATGAACTTTGGCTAAGAGTAACAAAAAAATATCCTATTGGATTTAGCAAAGAAAAAATGGTTATAAAATATGGTGGACATCAAGACCAATTATCACAAAAATATTTTGCAATGGATAGATGGAGAGTAAAAGCAATGCTTCCATTTTGCAATGACCCAAAAGTTAAAAAAGTTGCATTAAAAAAATGCGAAATTTTAATAAATGGCGCTAAAAAGCATAAAAATTTAGAAATTTTAAAAGAGTTTGAACCAATTTTACATAGTTTAAGAAAAGAGAATGAAAACATCAATTTCAGTAATATTTAGAATAGTTCTTTGGATAATATTTCTATTTGGTGGAGCAATATTATCATTTTATTTTGATATAAAATATTTTAAAAATTTGCTTTTATCACCTACTTTTCATATTATAAGTTTTATTATTGGAATTTTTATTTTAAAGATCTCTTTTCATGCAGCTTCAATTGGAGGAAAAGCTTTACATAAATATGGAAGAAAAGGTAATATTCCAAGATTAGAGACAAACCAATTAGTAAATAAAGGAATTTATAGCTGCACAAGACATCCAATGCTATTTGGTCTTATGTTTTTGCCACTAAGTTTAGCTTTAATATTAGGTTTTCCTACTTTTATATTTTTTATAGCACCCATTGAAGCTATTTTGATATTTATATTGATGATATATTTTGATGAAAAAGAGGCACTAAAAAAGTTTGGTAAAGAGTATGAAATATATAGAAAAAAAGTACCAATCTTCCCAGCAAAATGCTGGAAAGAGCTATTTTTTGATTAGCAATAATCAGCTAATAGTCCCTCTTTTAACTGATTATATGTCTCTTCGCCATTTAATTTTCTAACTATTTCAAGCGCAAAGCAAATCGCAGTTCCAGGGCCTCTTGAAGTTAAAACATTTCCATCTACAACAACTTTTTGATCAGCTATATATCCCTCTTTTCCTGTTTTTTCTTCAAAACCAGGATAGTTTGTATGTTTTTTGCCTTCCAATACTCCTGCTTCTTTTAAAGCCCAAGGAGCAGCACATATTGCGCCAACCAATTTTTTATTTTCATTCATCTTTTTTATATACTCTTGAACAAGCTCGCTTTTTGCAAGATGTTCAGATCCAGGCATTCCTCCAGGCAGTACCATCATATCATACTCATCAATATCTACATCTTTTAATAAAGTATTTACTAACACCTTTAGTCCAGTATTTGCACCCTCTACCTCATTATCAAATAGACCTGCAACTGTAACGCTATTGCCTGCTCTATTTAAAACATCTATAATTGCCATTGCTTCAATCTCTTCAAAACCATCTGCAAGTGGTACTAGTACCTTTGCCATTCCTGCCTCCTTATTTAACTTTTTCTAGATATTTTCCCTCTATTGTATCAACTTTTACTACATCTCCAGTTAATATATGAAAAGGTACTTGTATAACTGCTCCTGTTTCAAGAGTTGCAGGTTTTCTACCACCAGTTGCAGTATCACCTTTAAATGCTGGAGCAGTATCAACAACTTTTAGTTCAACTACAGGAGGAATTTCAACTGAAATTGGCTTTCCGTTATGAAATAAAATCTTTACATTCATTCCATCTTTCATATATTTAATATTCTCTTCGCCCACTTGTTTGTGAGTTAATGCAATTTGCTCATAAGTTGTTGTATCCATAAAATGCATATTCTCACCATCATCATAAAGATACTGCATCTCTTTTTCTTCTAAATCTGGTTTTTCTGCTTTATCTCCTGCATGAAAAGTTTTTTCTAAAACTCTTCCATCTATTAGTGATTTTAGTTTTGTTCTAACATAAGCTGCACCTTTTCCAGGTTTTACATGCTGATATTCAACAATTCTATATGGAATACCATTTAACTCTATTCTTAAACCTTTTTTCAAATCACTCATACTATAAGACATAATTCTCCTTTTTATTTTTGTTGTTTAGTTAAAAAAGTTAAATTGTTGAGTAGTTAAGTGGCTAAATTAGTTGAGTAGTAATAAAATAAAAACAACTTCACTACTCAACCATTCATCCACTCATCCACAATAAATATCTAATTTTACCAAAACTATCTAAAAAAACGAGAAAAAAAGTAAAAAAGAAGAGATAGAACGATGCTAATTAAAATAGATGTTGTTATAGGAAAATAGAAGGTAAAATTATCTTTTTTTATATAAATATCACCAGGTAATTTTCCAACAAATGTTATAAAAAGGCCTATAATTATTAAAACTATTCCTAAAAATATAAAGATTTTTCCAAATTCCATTTTTTTAAAAGAAGAAGGCCAAAGGCTGAAGGATTTAAAATCTATTCCTTCTACCTTTTCCCTTCATCTTATTCTCCTTTATTTTTAGTAAAATCCATAGCTTTTGCATTATCCATTAAAACAGGGATAAAGATAAGTGATACTGCTACAGCAGCTACTGTACCACCAATTAGAGCTACTCCAAGACCTCCAAATATTGGGTCACTTGCTAAAAGAGCTGAACCTAAAATAATAGCAATTGCAGTTAACATAATTGGCTTTGCTCTTGTTGCTGTTGCAACAGCAATTGCTCTTTTTTTATCCATTCCTTTATTTTCCATCAACGCTTTTGCAAAATCAATCAAAAGTAGTGAGTTTCTTGAACTTATACCCATTAAAGCAATAAAACCAATCATACTTGTTGCAGTTAAGAAAAATACATCTTCAGTTACCAAATCTGCAACCCAGTGGCCTACAATTACACCTATGATTGATAAAAAGCTTCCAGCCATTACAATAGAGCTTAATGTGTAATTTTTATAATATATAACCATCAAAAGATATATTAAAATTAAAGCTGCAATAAAAGCAAGACCAAGATCTCTAAAAGTATCAAGAGTGACTTTCATTTCTCCATCCCATTTAAGATCAATAACCTCGCCAGTTTTTTTATCAGTAAATCTTAAATTAAATAGATAATCTGTAGTCTCTATATCATAATCTTTACTAAACTCTTTCATAATAGTATCTCTTGCTTCAAGCAGAGGATATACTTGCGAAACAAGATCAGTCTCAGCTATAACATCTACATATCTTTTTAAGTTTTTATGCATAATCATAGGTTCATTTTTACTCTCAACAATATCAACAACCTCAATTAAAGGCACCATCATACCCATTTTATTCATAAGTTCAAACGAAGAGAGTCTATCTTTTATTGATTCTAAACTTTGATTATCAAATCTTCTGGTTTCATCACTTAATCTTAAAAATAGATCCACTTGAGATGGATAATCTTCAAAATTTTTAACACCAATTCCCATTCCTTCAAATGCAAGATACATAATTTTTTGAACTTGCTCAACTGAAAGTCCACTTTTTTGAATCTTATCAATATTTGGAATAAGTTTATATTTTTTATAGATATCATCTTCTAAAATGTCAATATCAACTAAACCTTGAGTTTTTTTAAATACATTAGCTACTTTTTTTGCAAATTTTCTAACACTATCAAGATTTTCTCCATAAATTTCAGCAACTATAGCAGCTAAAGTTGGAGGTCCTGCAGGTTGTTCAATAAGTTTAATAACTGTACCTTTTTTTATTGGCTCACACTTTTTTTGAATAACAGGTCTCAATCTATGAACCATATTGTAACTTCTCTCTTCTCTTTCATGCTTATCTGTTAAATTTACAACAAGTTCAGCTAAATTTTCACTATTTTTAAATGCACTCCATTTAACTAGACCTGCATAATCAAGAGGTGCACCCATTCCTAGATAGGTTTCAATATCAGTAACCTCTTTTTCATTCTTTAATATATCTATAACACACTGAGTAACTTTTTTTGTCTCCTCAATTGAACTTCCAGTTGGTAAATCAACATAAACACTGAAAGTATTTGCACTTTTTCCTGGAAGCATTTTAGCAAGAACTATTTTTGTAGGAATCATTGCAACTGATGCTACTAAAGCAACTAATGTTAATAAAATTACTAAATTTTTTAAGCTCTTTTTTTCTAAAATTTTATAAATAAATTTTTCATACCTTTTCACTTCTTATCTCCTTCAATTGAGCACTCTTCAGGCAATTTTTCCTCTTTTTGGAAATGGTGATGGTGATGATGGTAATGAGGTTTTTTAAGTAATCTTCTAGCTAAATATGGCGTAAAAATATAAGCAATTACTAATGAAGCAATTAAAGCTACTGGGACATTTAAAGGTATTGGTTTCATAAACTCACCCATCATACCGCCAACAAAACCCATTGGTACCATAGTTAAAATAATTGCCAAAGTTGCAATATTCGTTGGAGCACCAATCTCATCAGTTGCTTCAACCATTATAGTATCCATATCTTTATTAACAGCATCATGCTCATGTAGATGTCTATGTATATTTTCTATTACGATAATTGCAGCATCAACTAATAAACCAAGTGATAATAAAAATGCAAAAAGTGTAATCCTATTTATTGTCTGTCCAGTAATGTATGCTATAAATAGAGTAATTGCTAGAATAGCTGGCACTGTAAAAGTAACAATTACTGCCTCTTTCCATCCAAGAAAGAAAACAAGCATTACAGCAATAATTGCTATAGTAATCAACAAATGATCAACCAATTCATTAACTGCATCATTTGCTCTTTTCCCGTAATCTCTTGTTAAAACATATCCTATACCCTCTTTTTCAAGCATAGGTTTTAATTTTTTAATCTCATCCAAAACATCATTTGCAACAAATACTGCATTTGTTCCTTTTAATTTTGCTACAGTTAAAGTATATTGAGGTATATTTTTCTTTATATCTTTACTCCAAATTTGTGCACTTTTAAAATTTTGAATATCTATACCATCTTCAACTTTTGCTATATCCTTTACATATATAGGACTCCCCATATAATTTGCCACCATAATATTTTCAACATCTTTGATACTCTCAATTGCATTTGGAACGCCAAAAATAACTATTTTATTATCTTTTGTTCTATTTTTAACCTCTGGTACTTCTAAAGCAACAGATTTTACAGCCATCATAATTTGGCCAAGAGATAGATGATAACCTTTGAGTTTATTTAAATCAACCAATATATTAAATTGTCTTTTATGTGCACCTTTTAATTCCGTTTTTGATACATTTTTGATTCTATTAAATTTATACTGGATATCTTTTACAATTTTATAAAGCTTGGCATCACTTAAATTTGGGTCTTTTTTATAAAAAGCAAAACTTAAAATAGGTATATCTATGTCAATATCAAAAGGTTTAACAATAGGCTGCATTGCATTTTTAGGAAGTTTATCCATATTTTGCATAACTTTATCATATAACTTTACATTTGAAATCTCTCTATTTTCACCAATGTAATATTGAACATTTACTATACCTACATTTTCCATTGCCATACCATAAATATATTCTACACCTGAGATCTCTCTGATTTTTTCTTCAAGCGGTTTCACAATAACTTGTTCAATCTCTTTTGGAGAAGCTCCTGGCATAGGAACAATAATAGCCCCACCACTTATAGCAATTTGTGGGTCCTCTTCTCTTGGCATAATTTCTAGCGATAAATATCCAACAGCTAATATAAAAACTGCCAAAAGTGCTGTTAAAGGATTGTGCAAAAAAGTTAAAGCCAGTTTCCCAGCATAATCTTTAGGGGTATATTTACATTTAATTTCTGCCATTTTCTACCCTTATTTAATAATAATTTCTGAATACATTCCAGGAATAATTTTTTTATTTCCTTTTTTATCAAACTTAATTTTTACTTTAAATTTATGAGTCATTGGATTTGAAGCAGGAATTATTGATGCAATTTTTCCTTTAGTTTTAAAATTTATAGAAGGAATATAAACATCAACGCTTTTTCCAAGTGAAATATTATTTAAATTACTTTCACTAATCTCTACCAAAACTTTTAGATTATCAAGTGATGTAATTATAAGTGCAGGCATGCCAGGTATTGCAATTTGCCCCTCTTTTATATTTTTTTGAATAACTACTGCATCATTTGGAGCTCTTAGTTTTAAATATTCATATTGATGTAAAACTTCTTTTAATTTTGCTTTTGCTTGAGAAAGCTGTTTTTTTGCAATTTCTACCATATCTTTTGTATTTTTTTCCATTAATTCCATATTTTCAAGCTCATATTTAGCAACCATGCCTTTTTTATATAATCTTTTATATCTTTCATAATTTAAATGAACATTGTTATACATATTTTGATTCATCTGTACAGCGAGTCTTGCTTGAGAAATAGCAAGTTCAACTTGAGATTTTGCAAGGTCTATCTCTTTAGAATCAATTGTATAAAGAAGTTGACCTTTTTTAACATAATCTCCCTCATCAACATAAACTTTTTTTACAAAACCCATAAATCTACTCGCAATCATTTTTGTATCATCACTCATAACAGTACCAGACAGTTTCATTCCAGCTGCAAAAATTGAAGATGCGAAAATCAATATAAATAAAAATATTTTTTTCATTAGTTCTCCTTATCTATTAAACTTTCAAGTTCAAATACTTTTTCATTTCTTTGAGTTTTCACTTTCAAAAGATCAAGCAATGCTTTTATCTCTTCAGAATGTTTAATTAAAACATCGCTTATTTTTACAAGACCCTCTTTATATTTTCCTTCATAATGTTCATACACTCTTTTTGAAAAATCAAACTGTTTTTTCTTTGCATTTACATCATAATCTTTGCTTTTTACTTCTGTAATTATTTGATTTATTTTAAGGGCCAATCCTCTTTTAGCTAAAATATATTGCTCAGCCATTTTCATTTTTTCAATTTTTGCCTTTTGTATCTGAGCAGTTGTCTCTCCGCCATTAAAAAGATTCCATTTTAGTTGAGCACCAATTGTATATGCATCATGGTCCTCAAAATCATTAAATGGCTTATCATCAGCACTACTATACTCTCCAAAAGCACCTATCATAGGATAAAGACCACTTTTTTGAAGTTTTATATTTTCATCCATTATTTTAAGACCAATTTTAACTTTTTTCATATCAAAAGTTTTTTCAACAAGCTCTTTTACGCTACCTTTTGGTAAAGGTGCCAACTCTTCAACATGAGATATTGAATCCACTTTTTCACCTATTAAAAACTCTAAAAATTGATAAGCCAAGTCTCTATTTAATTTTGCTTGGTTAAGATAGCTTAAAACTTCTGCTTTTTTTGCTTGTACCTCTAAAAGATCTGTATCTTTTGCATAACCTTCACTCATAAAAGCTTTAATAATTTCTTCAAGTTTATCGATATTACTTTTTAAAGTTTGCAAGTTTTTTATATAGTTTTCTACTAATGTAATATCATAAAATGTCTTTTTTGTCTGATAAATCTTTTCATTTATAATTTTTTTTGCATCAAGATGACTCATCTCTTCCATAGCTTTAGAGATTTTCTCATATTGAGTAAGTTTAAATCCAGTAAATAGAGGGATTTGATAGGTTAATTTATTTAAAAAGTGATTTCTTGGATCTGGATAGTTAAGTTTTTTGGGTTGAATTTTTAAAATTGATCCCATTTGCGATATTGCAGCTGCAGCTTGAGTATTTTTTTCCTGTGCCAATAGTCCTAATACTTGTCCCATAGGAGCCAAGAATTCATCAAATCCAAAATCAGCAAAACTAGCCTCTCTACTTTGAAGCTTAAAACCAAATACATTTCCAGCATCATTACTTCTAAGAGCTAAAAATGTATAATCCAAACTACCATAATTGTAGCTTTTTGCTATTTTTGTCTTAAATTTTGCAATATCTTCATTAAATTTCGCAATTTTTATTTCGCTGTTATTCTTTTTAAGAAGATTTATTGCATCATCTAATTTAAGATTTTCCAATCCTGCAAATAGTGAGATACTCGCAAAAATCAATATAAAAAGATATCTCATTAATTCCTCCAAAACTCTATTTTATTAGCATAAGATTATATTAACTTATCTCTTAATCATTGTTTAACTTGAAGTTTTCTATAAGTATTTGTTATGAGGAAGTAACAAAACGGAAACACCGTTTTGTTAAAGAATAGCATAATGTACAGAAATGCAGGCTTCTAAATTTGATAACTCTTTAAGAGTTTCTTTAGATACATCATCATCTACAATAATAACTGCTAATGCCTGTCCATGTTGGTCACGTCCAAGTCTAAAATCTGCAATATTAATGTTATGTTTTGCAAGTATCATACCAACTTGGCCGATAACACCTGGAACATCAGTATTTTTAAATAGTATCATTTTACCTTTTGGTTCAACATCTATAGCAAAATTGTTTATTTCAACAATTCTTTGAACACTCTCTTCAAAAATTGTTCCACTAATTTCAATGACATCTTTATCTGTTGTTAATTTTACAGTTATTTTATTTTTATAGCCACTTGTATTTGGCTGAGTTTTATTTATGATATCTATTCCTCTCTCTTTTGCAACAAATTCAGCATTTACATAATTTACTGCCTCGCCCAAAGACTCTTTTAACGCTCCAACAACCACAAAAGTTGTTAATGATTTTAAATATTCACCAATTTCACCTTCAGTTACCACTTTTATTGATTTAAAGGCACCTTTATTTACTTGAGCAGCTAGAAAGCCTATCTTTTGAGAAAGTTCAAGATATGGTCTAACAAATGGTGGAATTTCATCTTCTTTTATTGGTAAATTTAATGCATTTGGATAGCTGCTTCCGCGAGCTGCTTCAATTGCTGCCTGGGCAGCTTGAGTTGCTATTTTTTCTTGTGACTCTATCGTATTTGCACCAAGATGAGGAGTTACTATAATATTATCAAGCTCTAAAAGTTTATTGTCAGTTGCAGGCTCTTTAGCGAATACATCAATTCCAGCAAATCTTATTTTTCCACTTTTTAAACCTTCATAAAGAGCTTCTTCATTATATAAACCACCTCTTGCACAATTTATTAAAATTACTCCATCTTTCATTTTCGCGATTTCATCACGGTCTATCATATTGATAGTCTCTTTATTTTTAGGAGTATGAATAGTAATAATATCGCAAGCTAAAATATCATCAAAATTTGTAGTATATTTAATGCCCAAATCTGTTGCTTTTTCAGGTGGAATATATGGATCGTAAGTAATTACATCCATTTCGAATGCTTTTGCTCTAATTCCAACACGACTTCCTATATTACCAAAACCAATAATTCCAAGTTTTTTGCCTTTAAGCTCAGTTCCTAGCCAATTTTCTCTTTTCCAGATTCTCTCAAGTTTTAATTGATTATGCGCATAAGGAAAAGACCTTACACAGCTTAACATATGGGCCATTGTTAATTCAACTGCAGCAATAGTATTTGCAGTTGGAACATTCATAACAATTATTCCTCTTCTGCTACATCCATCTATATCTACATTATCAACACCAACACCTGCCCTAACAATTGCTTTTAAATTTTTTGCAGCCTCTAAAAATGGCTCATCAACTGGTGTTGGACTTCTTGTAATAACAATATCAGCATCACTAACTACTTTATATAAAGATTCGCCTTTTGGTACATCAGCAGCATTTACAACTTCTATATCTTGCTCATTTTTTAATATCTCTAAACCTTTTTCATGAATATGGTCACAAACTACAATTTTTTTCTTTTCCATCCATATCCTTTAAATTTAATAAAATGGTAATTGGTGTATTAGTGTATTGGTTATTGGAAATTTGATGCTTGAAAATAATTTCATTTTGTTGCTTTATAATATAAATTCTTAACTCCAATATACTAATAACTAATAACTAATTACTTATTCAGTTTATCTTTTATAATCTCGCCAAGAGTTATTTTGTCATTCTCTTTTTTATTTATCTCTTTTAATGCTTCTTTTTCTTTAATTTTTGAAAGTCTTCTTACAGAAATTCTCATTTTATCTCTATTAGTATCTAATAATGTAATAACACCTTCAATCTCATCACCAACTTTTAACTCATCTTTTTTCAAAGGAGCCAAATCTTCATCTCTTATTAAAGCATCTATTCCAGGTTCTACCTCTACAAATACACCAAAATCTTTAATATCTTTAACTTTTCCCTTAACAATATCACCAACTTTTTTATTTTTAGCATATTGCTGTAAAGGAGATTCCATACACTCTTTTCTACTAAGAGAAATTTTTTCATTCTCTTCATCTATTTTAACAATCTTAACTTCTACTTCATCACCTACATTTAATATATCTTTAGCTTTCTCTTTAGTCCAGCTAACATCTTGATTATGAAGCAATCCTTCAACATTTCCAATTTTTACAAATGCTCCAAAATCAGCAATTGTTGTAACCTTGCCTTTGACAATATCACCTACTTTATATTTTTTCATAAACTCTTCAAAAGGCTTAGGCAATAATCTTTTTAAAGAGACTCTTAATTTTCTATTTTCAGGATCTATCTCAATAACTTCCACATCAATTTCATCACCGATATTTAAATAATCTTTAGGATTTTTTACTTTTTTATCCCAGCTTATTTCAGATATATGTAAAAATCCCTCAACATCATTACCTAAATCAACAAATACGCCATAAGGTTCAATATTGCTTACAGTTACATTTATAGTATCACCAACTTCAAGCTCTTTTTCTATCTCATTCCAAGGATCTGGCATTGTTGCTTTAACTGATAATGAAAGTCTATTTTTTTCTTCATTATATTTTAGCGCTTTTACATTAACCTTTTCACCTTCGCTATAATATTTTGCAGGATTCACAGGACCTTTATAACTTATCTCATTATAATGAACTAAACCTTCAACACCTGGAGCAACTTCAACAAACATTCCATAATTTGTAATTTTTTTAATTAAACCTTCTACAATTTTATCTTCATTGATTAATTGATCAATGATCTCTTTTTTTCTTCTCTTCTCATCTTCAATATATTTTTTTCTAGATATGATTATTGAATTATTATCTTCATCAATTTTTACTATTTTAGCTCTTATTTTTCTTCCTGGTTCTATTTTTCCTTTTAAATATGACAAAGAATTTGGCATGAAAAAGTGTACGCCCTCACTTTCAACATTGTAACCGCCTTTGTTTTTTCCAACAATTTTTCCTTCAACAACAATATTTTCAAAATCATCTTTATGCTCTTTTATAAATTCTGCTGTTTTTGCCTTTGAGACAGCTTTTTTATGTGAAATTATTGGTCTTTCATTTCTAAAACCAGAAATCAATACTTTTATTTTATCGCCAACATTATATAACAGATTTCCATTTTCATCTTTTATCTCATTAATATTCAAAATACCTTCTTGTTTTTCACCAACATCTACAAGAACTTTCTCATCACCTTGTATTTCAACAATAGTACCATCTAAAATTTTAGATTCACTTTTTTTAAACGACTCCTCAAGCATAGATGCAAAATCTTCACTTGATTCGCCACCATGTAATAATTCCTCTCTATCCATTACTCTTCCTTAATTTAAATTTGCTTATTATACTTTAAATTCCCTTATTTTACCAATAACTTTTTCTATAATCCAATCAGGAGTTGATGCACCTGCAGTGATACCACAAAGCTTTTTCCCTTCAAACCACTCTTTTTTTAATTCGTTTTCATCCTCAACTAAATAGCTATCTTTGCAATTTTCTTTACAAATATTATAAAGCTGTTTTGTATTTGATGAATTTTTACCACCAATAACTATCATTACATCAGCTTCTTTACTTAGCTCTTTAGCTGCATCTTGGTTTTCGAAAGTTGCATTACATATAGTATTAAATACTCTTACTTCTTTATGATTTTCCATTAGATAGTTAACTATTTTTTTATATTCATCAAATTTTCTTGTTGTTTGTGCAACAGTTGCAACTTTTTCTTTTAATTTTTTATCTTTAAGTTCATCAGCACTTAAAACTACAATAGGATCCTTTGCATAACTCATAACACCTTTTATTTCAGGATGATTAATATCTCCAAAAATAACAATACTATATCCCTCTTTACTCATCTGTTCTACAATTTGTTGAGGCTTTGTTACAAAAGGACAAGTTGCATCTATTATATTTACATCTTTTTCTTGTAGTTTTTTTAATTTATCTTTTGCAATTCCATGAGTCCTAATAACTACAGTATCCCCTTCTTTTACTTCATCAATTTCTTCAACTAAACCGATATTATGCTCTTTTTTTAATCTCTCTATCTCTTTTTTATTATGTATTAATGGCCCTAAAGTATTACTATTTTTTGTTGTTTCAGCAATTTTTATAGCTCTTTTTACACCAAAACAAAATCCATAATTTTTTGCTAATTTAATCTCCAATTTCAACCTCTGTAATCTGTTTTAATAAATCTAAAAAATTTGGAAAAGATGTTGCAATACAATCAATATCTTTTATTTCCATTCCATTTAAAAGACCAGCAATTGCGAAACTCATTGCAATTCTATGGTCTCCATAACTATCAATAACAGCCTTTTTTATTTCTCCTCCCTCAATCTCATATCCATCTTCAAACTCTATTACATTTATACCACATTTTTTTAGATTGTCAACTACACTTTTTATTCTATCGCTCTCTTTTACTCTTAACTCTTTTGCATTTTTAACTATGCTTTTTCCCTTGGCAACTGCCATTGCTATTGAAAGAGCCGGAAGCTCATCAATAAGCCAAGAAATATTTTTACTAACTTCAATAGCTTTTAATGGTGCATATTCAACTAAAATATCTCCTATTGGCTCATAAATATTCTCTTTTTCAATAAATTCTACTTTTGCTCCCATTCTTTTTAATACTTTATATGCCTCAATCCTTGTAGGGTTTAAAGTAACATTTTTTATTAAAACTTTGCTACCTGGAACTATTGCTGCAGCAACTGCAAAGAAAAAACCACTTGAAGGATCAGAAGGCACTTTCATTTTTAAAGGTTTCAAAGGCTTATTAAGAGGATATATTACTACTTCATAACCATCTTTTTTAATTTTTGTATCAAGCCTTGCTCCCATTCCTTTTAGCATTCTCTCAGTATGGTCTCTGCTTAATTCTGGCTCTTTATAATAGCTAATTTGATCAGCTTTTAATGCTGCTAAAATAAGTGCACTTTTTACTTGCGCTGAGGCAATATGACTTTCATATTTAAAATTTTTTAATTTAGAACCTCTTATAGCAAGAGGAGCCAAATTACCATTTTCTCTCCCATCAATTTTTGCACCTATTTTTCTTAAAGGCTCAACGACTCTTTTCATTGGCCTTTTTCTAAGATATTTATCACCTGTTAAAACATAAAATCCATCAAATCCACAAAGTAACCCACAAAATAGTCTCATACCAGTTCCAGAATTTCCACAATCCAAAATATCATCAGGCTCTTTTAATCTATTAGGTATAATTGCTACACTATTTTTGTCTATCTCTACTTTTGCACCAAGTTTTGAGACTATATTTAATGTATTTAATGTATCTTCAGCCATTAAAAAATTTTCTATATAAGAAGGCTTATCACTTAAAAGTGAAAACATAGCACATCTATGAGAAATAGATTTGTCTGCAGCTATTGAATCAATTGAGATATCAAACCTATCAGCCTTTTTTACTTTAATAAAACTCATCTAAGTTCAGCTCCAATTTCTGTTTTTAAACTATTTAAGATTTTTTCGATAATTTGGCTTATTTCATCTTCTGATAATGTTTTTTCATCTGATTGAACAACAAATCTTATAGTCAAACTTTTCTTTTCACCCAATTTTTCACTCTCATATATATCAACTGGATAATATCTTTTTATCTCTTTTGGAACTATATCTTCTATAATTGGCTTAATCTCAGAATATTGCATATTTTTATCTATCAATATACTAAGATCTCTAAAAGATATTTGGAATTTAGAATATTCTTCTGCCTCTTTTAACTCATATGGAATTTTTTCAAAATCTATTTCGCAAAAAAATGTTGATAGAAGATCAAAACCTTTCTGATATAGAATATGGAGTTTATAAATTTCACCAATATTTTTACCATTTTTTATAATATCTGCACAAACAAATGGATGAGCAAGACTATTTTGAGGCTCTTTTTTAACTAAATCAAAATCACCAATTACCATTGAGATTTTTTTTACAAAATCACCAAAATCTATCTCTTCGGGTTTTCCCTGATTTGTTATATTATCACTCTCTTTTACACCACTAAACACAAAACTAATCTTTATTCTTTCATTTCTATTTTCATCAAAAACTGTTCCAACTTCGAAAAGAGATATTTTTCTTTTTCCGTTTTTAAAATTATATATAGCTTGTTCTAGAAGCCCAGGAACCAAAGATGTTCTAAGAGTATTTAATTCATTTGTAATTGGATTTATTAAATCTAACTCTTTTTTTACAGTTTTAAATCCAAACTTTTTAAGATTTTCTTTATTGGTAAAAATATAATTTGTAGTTTCATAAAATCCTGCAGCAACTGCATATTCTCTAAGTTCTTTTTTCTTTTTAAAATGATAATAGGCTTGATTTATTCTATTTTCCTCTTCAAACACAAAAGGAATTGGCTCAATTTTATCAATCCCTATAAATCTTATACACTCTTCTGCAATATCTTGTTCATTCTCAATATCGTGTCTAAACTCTGGAACTTTTACAACAATATTTTCATCCTCTTTTTTTACTATCTCAAATCCCAATTTTTGTAATATATTAACAATTTTGCTTTGAGAGATATTTTGACCTATTAAATTATTAATTTCAAAAAGATTGACATTGATATTTTTTTCTTTTATTTCTTGTAAAATTTCATGACTTCCTGAAAATATATCTATTTCACTATATTTTCTTATAATATAACAAAAATAATCCATTCCAAAATTCAATTCTGGATTACTACCTCTACTGCTCCTATAATATACCCAATCTGTAGTAATTTTTGATTTTTTTGAAGCCTCATAATATTTTTTAGACAATATTTGCGGGTCAATAAAACTTGCTTCAACTATAAAATACTCATTTTTATCTGTAGGTTTTGACTCTTCAATTTGATTTATACCTACTATTGAAACTTTTTTACTATCAAAAATTGCATCTAAATCATTTTCATCTTTTTTTACTTCAATAGTAGCAGTATCCTCTTTTTTAAAGATATCATAACTGTATGCTCTTAAAATTACTCCTGTAGTATATGTAGTGTAAAATGTCATATTTTCTAGTTTATTATCAAATTTTTCATCAACAAAAGATAATCTTACTTTTATTTTCAAAGGTATTTCAATTTTTTCATTTGAAAAAACTTTATATACAAGATTTGATACTATATTGCTTTCATGTTTTACATGAAGTACTCGACCTATTCCCAATTGCATTTTATCTTTTTTTTCAAATTCTATATCTTTTGGAGATTTTAAAGATATATCATATGCAGCTGCAATTTCTCTTGCTATACCATAAATGCTTAAGCAATCTCCTCTATTTGCAGTTAATTCTATATCTATGATTTCATCATTTAATATTTTATACTCTTTTAACTCTTTTCCTAATTTTAATTCACCTATACTTTCATCTAAAACCATAATCCCATCTTCTAATTTTGGAAGGCCTATTTCGGTTGATGAACATATCATTCCTTCACTATCAATGCCTCTTAATTTTGCTGGTTTTATTTTAAAATTACCAGGAAGTACGGCTCCAATTACAGCTACAGGAACAAACTGTCCAGCAGCAACATTTTTTGCTCCACATACAATCTGTTTAATTTCACTACCTATATCAACTTTACAAACTGATAATTTATCAGCATTTGGATGTTTTTCACACTCAACTACTTTCCCAACAACTACTTTTGATGGAATATCAATTTTTTTATATTCAGCAACCTCTAATCCAATATTATTAAGAGTTTTTATAAGATCTTCACTCTCTATTTGTGAAATATCAATCCATTCTTGTAACCAACTTCTTGTTATTATCATCTAAACTGCTCCAATAATCTTAAATCACCTTCAAAAAGGCTTCTTAAATCTGGTATTTTATGAATTAGCATAGCAAATCTCTCAATTCCTAGTCCAAAAGCATAACCGCTTACATTTTCATAGCCAACAGCTTTAAAAACATTAGGGTCTACCATACCACATCCTAAAACTTCAAGCCACCCAGTTTGAGAGCATACTCTACAACCTTTTCCTTTACAAAAAATACAACTGATATCAACTTCAGCACTTGGTTCGGTAAAAGGGAAAAAACTTGGTCTATATCTAATATCAACATCTCCAAACATAAAATGTAAAAAATCACTTAATATAAATTTCAAATTTGCAAAACTTACTTTACCTTTTTTATCAACCAATAGTCCTTCTACTTGATGAAACATTGGAGTATGAGTTAAATCAAAATCTCTTCTAAACACAGCTCCAGGACTTATCATTCTAATTGGGGGTTCTTGTTTTAACATTGTTCTTATTTGTACTGGGGAGGTATGAGTTCTAAGTAGCTTTTCATCCTTAAAATAAAATGTATCTTGCATATCTCTTGCAGGATGATATTTTGGTAAATTTAATGCTTCAAAATTATAAAAATCCTCTTCAACTAAAGGGCCAGTTTCAATTGAAAAATTCATAGAGATAAAATATTCAATTATTCTATCTAATGTATATTGAACAGGATGAAGTGCACCTTTGTTATTAAAAGGAGAATATAAAGATACATCTATAGCATCTTTTTTCAATTCATTTTCTAACTCTTTTTTCTCTAATTCTTCTCTTTTTTTAGCCAAAACTTTATTTAGTTTATCTTTTAATTCATTTAATTCTTTTGCAACTTTTGGTTTTACATCATTTGGTAATTCTCTAAGTTTAGCAAACTCTTTTGCTAAAATTCCCTTTTTACCAAAAATAGCAACTCTTATTTTTTCAATTTCTTCTAAATTTATTGCCTCTTCAATCTTTTTTAACCATTCTTCCAAAAAACACCCCTATTTTTAATTTTGCAAAATAATATTATAGTTTTCATTATAAAAAGATAAGATTTTATGTTATATACTCTTATTAGCATTTAATTCAACAATAAGGGAGTAAAAATGTGCATATTTTGTAAAATAGTTGAAGGCGAAATTCCAGCAAATAAAGTTTTAGAAAATGATGAATTTTTGGCATTTCATGATATAAGTCCTAAAGCTCCAATTCATGTTTTAATAATACCAAAACAGCATATTGAAAATTTTCAAAGCACTCCACCTGAAATTATGGCTAAAATGACTCCATTTATTCAAGAAGTTGCTAAAAAATTATCTCTTGATAAAAGCGGATATAGGCTTATTATAAATAATGGTGAAGATGGAGGGCAAGAAGTTATGCATCTGCATGTTCATCTACTTGGTGGAGCTAAACTAATTTGGCCACATTTAGCTCCAGATAAAGAAGCAAAAAAATATGTTTAGGCTATAGTTTTAACTATAGCCTTTGAAAACCATTTAGCCATTTTTCAAAATAATCAATCTGTTTTTCTACTTGATTTAAAGAAGTTCCTCCAAATGAATCTCTAGCATTCATTGAATGTTCAAGTTTTAAATATTGTGTTACATCTTCTTTTATTCTATTATCAATTGATTTCAACTCTTCATAACTCAAATCACTAATATCTTTATTTTTGCTCTCAGCTAATGCAACTGCACGGCCTGTTATAAAGTGAGCCTCTCTAAATGGAATATTGCATTTTTGAACTAAATAGTCAGCAAGATCAGTAGCAGTTAAATGTCCTATTTTTGCAGCACTATACATATTTTCTTCATTTATTTTCATAGTTTTTAAAACTTCATTTAATATTTTTATACTAATTTTTGCAGTTTTTACACTATCAAATACTCCCTCTTTATCCTCTTGCATATCTTTATTATATGCTAAAGGAAGTCCCTTCATTACAGTTAAAAGAGAGATTAGATTACCATAAGCTCTTCCAGTTTTTCCTCTTAAAAGTTCTGGAACATCAGGATTTTTCTTTTGTGGCATTATAGAGCTACCTGTTGCATAATCATCACTTATAGTAATAAATTTAAATTCATAACTTGACCAAATTATCATCTCTTCAGCTAATCTTGATATATGCATCATAAGAGTTGCAATATTAAATAAAATTTCTAATGCAAAATCTCTATCACTAACTGTATCTAAACAATTTATAGTAGGAGCTTTAAAGCCTAATTCTTTAGCAGTAAAATTTCTATCAATAGGATGAGGTGTTCCAGCAAGCGCAGCACATCCAAGAGGAGAATAATTATTTCTTTCATATGAACTATTAAATCTTTCAATATCTCTTTTAAACATACTAGCATAAGCTAACATATGATATGCAAAAGAGATTGGTTGAGCATGTTGTAGATGTGTCATTCCAGGTAAGATAGTATTTTTATGTTTTTTGGAGATATCTAATAAAGTTTTAATTAAATCAAATAAAAGATCTATTATTATTTTATTATTTTTTTGTACATATAATCTAAAATCTAAAGCAACTTGGTCATTTCGACTTCTTGCAGTATGAAGTTTTTTTCCTGCATCCCCAATGAGTTGAGTTAATCTTTTTTCAATTGCCATATGTATATCTTCATCTGATATATCAAATTTAAATTTACCCTCTTCTATCTCTTTTTCAATAGTTCTTAAGCCTTCAATTATTTTATTTTTTTCTTCATCAGTTAAAATTCCTTGTTTATTTAGCATTTTTGCGTGTGCAATTGAACCTTCAATGTCTTCTTTATATAATTCTTTATCAAACATCAATGAAGCATTAAATTCATCTAATAATTTGCTAGATTCTTTTTCAAATCTACCTGACCACATTTTTGCCATAACAATCTCCAATAATTTTTGTGGGAATTTTATCTAAAAATTTAGGTAATTAAAAGTTAATCACTGCAGGCAGGGACATTACCACTATCTGATGAGTATTTTTTTAAAAAATCTAAAAGATGTATTGATTTTTTCTCAAATCTTTTACTATTAAAATATTTCATAGCATCTTCATCTGTATTATGAGCTTTTTTTATTAATAAACCATTATTTTTAAAAAGATTTATCCATTCATCACTTGTTTTTGCTTTTGCAACTTTTGCTCCATTTCCGTGACATTTTTTACATTTTTTCATATACTCTTTTTGACCCTTGAAAACGGATGCATGTAGTGATAAAAAAGATAAAGATATTAATATATTAAATATAAAAATTTTTTTGAACATAGCAAAACCTTTTGAAGATAGATATACAATATTACATTATGTTATATTATATGAAGCTTATTTGAAAATATTGTTTATTTTGAGGAATACTAATAAGTAGTAAAAAGAGTAGAAAAATCTTGCCTGGCGCCGACCTACTTTTCCACAGCCGGAGGCTGCAGTATCATCAGCGATGCGGAGCTTAGCTTCCAGGTTCGAAATGGAGCTGGGCGTTTCCTCCGCTCTATAGGCACCAGGACAAGAGAAGTAAATCTTTCGAAAAAGACTCAATTCTCTTGTCAGTTATTTACCATTCAACATTTTTAACTTATACACCAATTTTAAAGAACAAATCCATTGTTTATAGTCTAAAATTTAATAAAGTATCTCAGTAAGGCGGCAGTGCTTTTTTATTGGTAAGCCAAACGGACTATTAGTACTGGTCAGCTAAACCCCTTACAGGGCTTACACACCCAGCCTATCAAGGTGGTAGTCTTCCACCGTCCTTCAGGGAAGGCTCATCTTGGAGTCGGCTTCCCGCTTAGATGCTTTCAGCGGTTATCCGTTCCGTGCATAGCTACCCAGCGGTGCTCTTGGCAGAACAACTGGTACACCAGTGGCACGTCCAACCCGGTCCTCTCGTACTAGGGTCAGCTCTCCTCAGCCTTCCTACGCCCACGGAAGATAGGGACCGAACTGTCTCACGACGTTCTGAACCCAGCTCGCGTACCGCTTTAAATGGCGAACAGCCATACCCTTGGGACCTGCTCCAGCCCCAGGATGCGATGAGCCGACATCGAGGTGCCAAACCTCCCCGTCGATGTGAGCTCTTGGGGGAGATCAGCCTGTTATCCCCGGGGTACCTTTTATCCTTTGAGCGATGGCCCTTCCACTCAGAACCACCGGATCACTAAGACCGACTTTCGTCTCTGCTCGAGTTGTCTCTCTCACAGTCAGGCTGGCTTATGCCTTTATACTCTCCAAGCGATTTCCAACCGCTTTGAGCCAACCTTTGTAAGCCTCCGTTACTCTTTAGGAGGCGACCGCCCCAGTCAAACTACCCGCCAGACATTGTCCTCCCACAGGATAACTGTGGCAAGTTAGCCACCAGAATGAGGAAGGGTGGTATCTCAAGGACGGCTCCACCTGAGCTGGCGCCCAGGCTTCTCAGCCTCCCACCTATCCTGCACATCCTCATCCCGATGGCAGTGTCAAGCTGTAGTAAAGGTCCACGGGGTCTTTCCGTCTTTCCGCGGGTAGGAGGAATTTTCACCTCCACTACAATTTCACTGGATCCCTGGTCGAGACAGCCCCCATCTCGTTACGCCATTCATGCAGGTCGGTATTTAACCGACAAGGAATTTCGCTACCTTAGGACCGTTATAGTTACGGCCGCCGTTTACCGGGGCTTCGGTTCACCACTTCGCTCCGAAGAGCTAATGGATCCCCTTAACCTTCCGGCACCGGGCAGGCGTCACACCCTATACATCCTCTTACGAGTTAGCAGAGTGCTGTGTTTTTGATAAACAGTCGGATGGAGCGCTTCGCTGCGACCCACCTCGGCTCCAGTCGCGAAGACCTTCACCTACTATGGGCACACCTTATACCGAAGATACGGTGCCAGCTTGCAGAGTTCCTTAACCAGGGTTCTTCCACGCGCCTTAGAATACTCATCTCGCCCACCTGTGTCGGTTTACGGTACGGGCTACCTTACACTCAAACGGCTTAGAGGTTTTTCTCGGCTCGACGGCATCACCGATTCTCCCGCCGCCCCGAAGGGCTTTGAGAGCCTGTCAGGTCTCGGGTACTCGCACAGCGGATTTTCCTACTGTGCACCCTACACCCTTCGAGCCACTACTCCATCAGTGACCTCGGCTAGCCCTAAGCGTCACCCCATCGCCTTGTGTAAAGTAGGTATCGGAATATTAACCGATTTCCCATCGCCTACCCCTCTCGGACTCGGCTTAGGACCCGACTAACCCTACGTTGACGAGCATCGCGTAGGAAACCTTGGGCTTTCGGCGAACAGGATTCTCACCTGTTTTATCGCTACTCATGCCTGCATGCTCACTTCTTGCCGCTCCACTGCTCCTTACCGGTACAGCTTCAACGCCGACAAGAACGCTCTCCTACCGCTCTCTCACCAGAGAGAACCTACGACTTCGGTGTGTGACTTAGCCCCGTTATATTTTCCGCGCAGGGCCGCTAGACCAGTGAGCTGTTACGCTTTCTTTAAAGGATGGCTGCTTCTAAGCCAACCTCCTGGTTGTCTAAGCAGCCCCACATCGTTTTCCACTTAGTCACAACTTTGGGACCTTAGTCGGTAGTCTGGGTTGTTCCCCTCTCGACATAGGATTTTATCACCCTACGCCTGACTCCCAGGCTTACACTATAGGTATTCGAAGTTTGACAGGGTTTGGTACCGCGGTGAGCAGCCCTAGCCCTATCAGTGCTCTACCCCCTATAGCTACTACCTGAGGCTATACCTAAATATATTTCGGAGAGAACCAGCTATCACCAAGTTTGTTTGGCCTTTCACCCCTATCCACAGCTCATCCGAAGAGTTTTCAACCTCCACCGGTTCGGCCCTCCAGTGGGTCTTACCCCACCTTCAGCCTGGCCATGGATAGATCACTTGGCTTCGGGTCTGCAGCATCTGACTCTTTCGCCCTTTTCAGACTCGCTTTCGCTACGGCTTCCCGTTCGGTTAACCTCGCCAGATACCACAACTCGCAGGCTCATTATGCAAAAGGCAGTCCGTCACCCTGAGCTTACGCTCATAGGGCTCCGAATGATTGTAGGCATACGGTTTCAGGTTCTATTTCACTCCCCTCACTGGGGTTCTTTTCACCTTTCCCTCACGGTACTTGTGCACTATCGGTGTGACAGGAGTATTTAGGGTTGGAAGGTGGTCCTCCCAGCTTCAGTCAGGATAACACGTGTCCCGACCTACTCAGGGACATCCCAGGCCCACTAGGGTTTTCGCATACGGGACTATCACCCTCTTTGGTGTGCCTTTCCAGACACTTCTGCTAACCTTCGTGGTACCTTGATGGGAGCCCTACAACCCCGCTAGCAAGCTAGCGGTTTGCCCTACTCCCCGTTCGCTCGCCGCTACTAAGGGAATCTCTGTTGATTTCTTCTCCTCTGGGTACTGAGATGTTTCACTTCCCCAGGTTCGCCCCTCACCTAAGTGAGGTGACTGACATCTCTGTCAGCCGGGTTGCCCCATTCGGAAATCCCCGGATCAAAGCTTCTTGGCAGCTCCCCGAGGCTTTTCGCAGCCTAGCACGTCCTTCATCGCCTCTGTCACCCTAGGCATCCACCGTACGCCCTTTGTAGCTTACCTACTTCTAAAGCGCACTGCCGCCTTACTCAAATACTTTATTGAGTAAAGCTTCAATTGTATCTTTACCTTTTAGACTATAAACAATGGATTGTCAAATAACCTTTAGACTTACAAAGTCTAAGTTAAACTCTTCTACAAGAGCTTAACTTAGACTTTTGTTATTGGTATATTAGTGTATTAGTTATTGGTTTTTTTTGTTTTTTTACTAATAACTAATAACCAATTACTAATTACCAAATATGGTGGAGTCTACCGGGATCGAACCGGTGACCTCCTGCGTGCAAGGCAGGCGCTCTCCCAGCTGAGCTAAGACCCCATATCTCGGTTGAGTAGTGAATTGTGCAAACTCTTTTGCGTAGCGTACCTTGTAGTACGTAAGTGAAAGAGTTTGTGCAAGACTCTCTCAACATGGTGGGCCTGAGAGGACTTGAACCTCTGACCTCACCCTTATCAGGGGTGCGCTCTAACCACCTGAGCTACAGGCCCTCTGTTAGTCATTAGTCTATAGTCGTTAGTCATTAGTCATTAGTTTTTAAACTGACGACTATCGACTATTGACTAACGACTATAAATCACACCCCTGATAAGGGTCTCTATCTTAGCTCTCTCCACCATCTCATATTGTTAAAGAACCCTTGATCTCTCAAAACTAGACAAATATAGAGTACTCTTCCTTTGAGCCTTTGTAATCCAAAGAATCTAATCTTTAGATCGTACTCTCTAGAAAGGAGGTGATCCAACCGCAGGTTCTCCTACGGTTACCTTGTTACGACTTCACCCCAGTCGCTGAGCCCACCGTGGACGGTAGCCCCTGATAAACAGTTGGCTTCCCGGCTTCGGGTGAGCTCAACTCCCATGGTGTGACGGGCGGTGAGTACAAGACCCGGGAACGTATTCACCGCGGCATGGCTGATCCGCGATTACTAGCGATTCCGACTTCATGCAGTCGAGTTGCAGACTGCAATCCGAACTGGGACGCGCTTTAGAGATTTGCTCCACCTCACGGTATCGCCTCTCTCTGTACGCGCCATTGTAGCACGTGTGTCGCCCTGGACATAAGGGCCATGATGACTTGACGTCGTCCTCACCTTCCTCCCGGTTGCCCGGGCAGTCCCTCTAGAGTGCCCACCCTAAGTGCTGGCAACTAGAGGCGAGGGTTGCGCTCGTTGCGGGACTTAACCCAACATCTCACGACACGAGCTGACGACAGCCGTGCAGCACCTGTCACCGAGCTCCTACCGAAGTAGGCACTCCCCCATCTCTGAGGGATTCTCGGGATGTCAAGCCCAGGTAAGGTTCTTCGCGTATCTTCGAATTAAACCACATGCTCCACCGCTTGTGCGGGTCCCCGTCTATTCCTTTGAGTTTTAGCCTTGCGGCCGTACTCCCCAGGCGGGATGCTTATTGCGTTAGCTGCATCACTGAAGTGACTAGCACTCCAACGACTAGCATCCATCGTTTAGGGCGTGGACTACCAGGGTATCTAATCCTGTTTGCTCCCCACGCTTTCGCGCCTCAGCGTCAGTACCGTCCCAGCAGGTCGCCTTCGCAATGGGTATTCCTGGTGATCTCTACGGATTTTACCCCTACACCACCAATTCCACCTGCCTCTTCCGGACTCTAGTTAAGCAGTTTCGAATGCAGTTCCACAGTTGAGCTGTGGGCTTTCACACCCGACTTACTTAACCGCCTACGCGCCCTTTACGCCCAGTGATTCCGAGTAACGCTTGCACCCTCCGTATTACCGCGGCTGCTGGCACGGAGTTAGCCGGTGCTTATTCCTGAGGTACCGTCATTATCTTCCCTCAGAAAAGGAGTTTACAACCCGAAGGCCTTCTTCCTCCACGCGGCGTTGCTGCGTCAGGGTTGCCCCCATTGCGCAATATTCCCCACTGCTGCCTCCCGTAGGAGTCTGGACCGTGTCTCAGTTCCAGTGTGGCTGATCATCCTCTCAGACCAGCTACCCGTCATAGCCTTGGTAAGCCGTTACCTCACCAACTAGCTGATAGGCCGCAGCCCCATCCTATAGCGCTACATAACGCTTTCCCAACCATACTTGTGTATGGAAGGAGTATAGGGTATTAGCAGGCCTTTCGGCCTGTTATCCCCCGCTATAGGGCAGGTTAGCTACGTATTACTCACCCGTGCGCCACTTAGCTGACACTCAAACCCGAAGGTTTGAGCCGTTCTCGTTCGACTTGCATGTGTTAAGCACGCCGCCAGCGTTCACTCTGAGCCAGGATCAAACTCTCCATAAAAAAAGTTTGTCTTCGACTCAAAGGAATTTCCTCTATATTTGTCTAGTTTTCAAAGATCATTATCTATCAAAAGAACTCTCTAACTCATCCTCAAACTCAGATGAGTTATTCGAACCCTTTACTTTTAAGGGATGAAATTATACAAAATTTTTGAATGTTTTGTCAAACACAATTTATATTTGAAAAATTCAAATGCGGATGAAATATTAGTATAATGAAGCTTAATTTTTTGTTAATTATTTAATTAAAAATTCAGTCATGAATTGAGCTAATATATGCATAACCTGTTTCTTTGGTGATAGTTATAGTGAATTGTCCATATGAGGAATAAAAAGTTAAATTGCAGTCTTGGGTCATTGGTACATAAATAGAAGAATATGTATCATTGTATGGCCTTCCAATTTCGTCAAAAGCAATATATTGATTACTACATCCTCCAGTAGGAGTTAAATTTGTTATTTCGTATTTATTTCCTATCAAAACTTCACCACTTTCATCATTTTGCTCAACACAACTTCCATCATTATATAAATATTTTCCATCGGAAGGATTTTTTGCACTTTCATTTTTTCCAGGAGCAGCTGAAGCTCCACCATGATTTAAATCTCTATAAATTACATAATATTTATTATTGCTTCCACCATTACAATCTCTAAAAGCTATTCTCCATCTTTCTTGATACCAATTTTGATCTTTTGGATCAAATCTATCATCCATCATAGCTAAGTGCTGTGTATATCTGATATGTGAAAGAATTTGATCAGCAGCTTCTTGTAGTTTATCTGTATTTAATCTTGGGATAGCAATAGCAGAAATTATTCCAATTACAACTATTACTATTATAGTTTCATAAATTGTGAAAGCTTTTTTCACATTAAATCCTTTGTGGAAAATCGGCTTATTAGCCGATTATACCACAAAATTATTTAATCTCATCAGCTTTTTTAACATCATATAAAATATCATCAAATGGATGTCTATACATAGGCATTCCAAGTCTTTTTTCATCAAGAACATGCCCAATAAATCCAATAGTTCTACCAAGAATGAAAAATGAGTTTAATACTCCTGATTCAATAAATGTATCTATCTCTTTTTCAGGATATCCCAAAGCTCTCCACATATCAACCATCAAAATACCAATAGTACCATCAACATTTAATATAAGATTTTCTTTTTTAGAAGTTGTTAATTTCTCAACTTCTAAAGCATAATCAAGTAAAGATGTTTGAGGGAAGTTTTCATTTGCAAACTTTTTAAGACCCTCAACTCTTTTATCTGGATTTCTTACTGATTTAATTCTGTGTCCGATTCCTGGAATTGGAATACCTTGCTTTTTCATATATCCGATAAATTCTGCTGGTGTTAAATTATTATCATATGCATATTTAAAATATTTTGCAGCACCATCAATTGCACCACCAAATCTTGGTCCAATTGTAAGTAGACCTGTAACTAAACTTTCAACAACACTCTTTCCAGCTCTAGCTGTAACCTTGGCGTTATGTGCACCACTCACTGCTGGACCATGATCTGCAACAGTTTTAATAACGGTTTCAATAAAATCAACAGCCCATCTTGGATATACTTTTTTAAACCATAATAAGCTAATAACATCTCCTATAGTTTTACCAGTATCTGGAGTGGCAACAGAGCTTATTGGATATCCAGCATATGTTGCCTCTTCACCTCTATCATCACTAATTGTACAGATAAAATTTTTAGGTTTTCTAATTTTTCCTTCTTTTAATGCTTTAGCATAATCTTCAGGAATTACAGGAACTTCTGGCTCTTCTATATCGCTAATTTTTCCTTCTCCTTTTAACTGCTCATATACACCTTTTATAACATGAGGAAGATCATTAAAACTATCAGGTACGTGAATACCTGCTTCTTTCATGGCTGCATTTTTAGCAATAGCAGTCTCTTCTTCAACATTTGCACTAGCTCCAGCGTGTCCAAATTGAACGCCACTGCTAAAATATTGTGCAATTGTTCCAATACACCATGCAATAATAGGCTTTTTAATCTTTCCACTTTTTACAGCTTCAATAACTTTATACTCTTCTCTTCCTCCAACTTCTCCAAGTAAAACCATATATTTAACTTGAGGATTCTCTTCCATTCTTAATAGATGATCTATAAAAACAGAACCAACAAATCTATCACCACCTATTGCAACACCCTCTGCAATACCATCAGCATTTAAAGCAATAATGTTTGATAGTTCGTTAAAAAGTCCACCACTTCTTGTAACTAATCCACAGCTTCCTGGTCTATGAAGTTTGCTTTTTACAATATTTTCTATTGTTCCACCAATATTTGCAATTTTAAATGCTCCAGGAGTTATAGCGCCAACAGTAGCTGGTCCAATAACAAGTACACCTTTTTCTCTGGCAGTTTTATTCATTATTCTTGCAAGTCTCTCAGGTATACCTTCAGCAGTAACCATAATAGTTTTAAATTGATTTAAGTTTAATGCATCCATTGTAACATCATACGCTGTTCTAAATGATGCAAAGTTTAATAAAACATCAGCATTTGGATGAGCAGCAGCAGCTTCAGCTGTGCTTCTATAAAGAGGTATCATTATCTCTTCAGTACCAAAAAAGAATTTATCAAATTTATTTGAGCTTGTTGGAGCAACAATTGCTGCAACAGATGGCTTTTCTCTTTTAATAATATAATCATAATCTAACATTCTTTGGATTGCATTTCTGTTATTGTTCCAAAATATTGCTTGTGTATCTTTTGTAAATAGTGCTCCCATATTTTTCTCCCTTACTTATTTTCTTCTAAAGCCATTCTAACAATATCTGTCATATGTGTTTCTGGTCCATATACATGAATCTCAAGGCCTAGTCTATCTGCAGCTTCTTTTATTTTTCTAAGTCCCTCTTGATAGTTTGGTCCACCTCTTCTTACATATATTTTTACATTATTCTCTTTTAATTTATCAGCATATTTTTCCATAGCTTGAATAATTCCAGTAAAAGTTTTTGCAACATCAGTAAAGTTTGCAATTGCACCACCAATAATTAATATTTTTCCTCTTGGATCTGGATATCTTGTCATTAAATCAAATATTGTTTCTGCATAAAATCTTGTCTCATCTGTTGTTGGACCACCAGAATATTCTCCATAATTTGCAAGATCTTCAACTCCAGCTAAATCTGCAATAGTATCAGCATAAACAACAGATGCACCCCCACCTGCAACCATAGTCCAGATTCTGCCTTTTGGATTTAAAATTGTTAGTTTTAGTGATGCACCACTTTTTGCATCAGCTTCTGCAATAGCTTCCTCTTCTGGAGATTTCTCTTCCATGCCAAAAGGAGTTGGGAATTCTATATCTCCCCATTGCTCTTTCATTAAAAATCCAGCTGTATCATCAAGTCTTGCAACTAAATCAAGAAGATATGCATTTTCACCTTGAAGAACAATTGGGTTTATTTCAAGATATGCAAAATATAGGTCTCTAAAAAATTTATAAAAAGCTTTTGCAAAATTTCCAAATTGCTCTTTTCTATCTTCAGCAACATCAGATGGAATATTTTTTTCAACTAATTTATCTATATCTTCATTTGTGGCATCAATTGGTATTTTTACTTCCACTACTTTATCCCAATTCTCTTCAACTTCCATACCACCTTCTGCACTCATATATAAAACATCATAATTTTCATCTAATGTAGTAGCTGCTATGTAGTATTCTTCATCTTGTGTATGTGGTGTGAAAGGCTCAACTATAAAATGTGTCAAATAACCTTTTTGACCTGAAAGAAGTGTAACTTCATGACTTCTTTTTTCATCAATCCAATTTGCAGCATCTGCTAATGTAACATCTCCTGGCTTATTTACTTTAAATAGTACTAGATTGTTTTTACCTCTTTTACCAAAAAGCATATCTGGTTTTGCTACAAGAGGTTTTTCTTTCAACCATTCGTACCCTGGTTCCTCAGCTTTTTTTAAAAGTTCTTCTCCACTTGTAACAAGAACTGATTCAAAAGAATATTTTAATGGTGCGAAATATTTATCCCAATTTTTTGCAAATAGCTTTTTGCCATCATATTCACGTATTGCTCTTTGAGCCATCATTTCTCCTTTGATAATGTATAGTACGTAGATTGTAGTGTATGATGTATAGTTATATTAAAACTTCACATCATACACTACTTACTACGCACTTATTTTGTGCAATTGTAACATTGAAAGGAATATAAATATATAAAAATATCAAATGAAAATTAGAAACTCTCCTTATTGTTTATTTTTGAAACATAATAGTTTTTTAATACTATTTTTTTGTATCGAATCGAAACTTTTTTTGAGTTTCTATATAATTTTCTATCAGTTAAAATAAAATTTGAATGGTTACAAATATCATAAAATTTTAATTGAAGTGATAACTTTTTATCATAAGTTTTAATACAAGTGATTCCCATTTTTTTTAAACTATTTGCAAGCTGTTTTGAAATATGAAAATTATATGCAAAATGTTTTTTTGGATTATCTATCCAATAATATAAAATTTTATTATCAATAAGTAAAAAATCATTTATTAAAACTGATATTAGAACAATAGAAAACAAAATTTTATGCTTTTTTCTAAATATTGGTATTCTAACTCTATAACTTGACAAAAACTGTTTTATCATTAAAGGAGTACCTATTAATACAAATGGAGCAAAATCCTCTACTGAAATTTTTTGTCTAAATGATAAAAGCAGTGAAAATAAAAATGAAACAAAAGATATAAACCAGATAATATCCTTTTTCTCTTTAATTAATATTCTGTAAACTGAATAGAAAAAATATATAAAAATGAGTGGTGAAAATATTGCAGAATAGATTGCAAAAGTATCTAAAAAATAGTTTTTTGGTTTTCCGCTAACATCAAATCCAAAAATATACATAGATAATGTAAAAAAGATTAAAGATATAATAATTGTTAAATTATCTTTTTTAAAGAGTGAATAAAAAAATAGTGAAAGAAAAAAAATAGCAAAAGAGTTGTCAATAAATAGCATAATTGGAAAAAGAGTATAAGCAATTTTTTTAAATTTTATATAAAAATATAAAAAAAGAAGTGTGAAAAATATTATTAGTGGTGCTTCGTTTATTAAAAGTGAAGAACTTAAAAATCCTGGTAAAATTGAAAAAATAAATGCAGTTAAAAGTGCATCATTTTCTTTTTTTAATATTTTAGTTGAAATGTCATATAAAAGTAAAATATTTGTAACATTTACAACAATAAAAAATATCCTTAATCCAATCTCATTTTTACCAAAAAGTGAAACAGTAAAATTTGTTATAAAGTGTAAAAGAGACTTTTCTTCATAAAAAATTAAAGCCTCTTTTGGAGATATGTAAATCGTTTTTGAGATTAAAATTAAGAAAATAGAGTAGAAAAAAAGGTAAATATATAATATTTTTTTTGGTTTCATAATTTTAAGAAGTTATTTATTATTTCATGTCCATATTCACTCATTATAGATTCAGGATGAAACTGTACCCCATAAATAGGCTTATCTTTAATCTCTAAAGCCATAATTTCATGATCATCTTTACTGTATGCAGTTGGGATAATAATCGATGGTAAATTTTTTTTGTTTACAACTAAAGAGTGATATCTTGTTGCTCTAAACTCTTTTGGAATTCCTTCAAAAATTTTTGATTCTCTCACAACCTCTATAATTGATGTTTTTCCATGCATCATATTTTTTGCTTCAATTATCTCTCCGCCAAAAGCTTCAGCTATTGCTTGATGCCCCAAACATATTCCAAAAATTGGCAACTTATCTTGAAAATATTTTATTACATCTAAACTAACTCCAGCCTCTTTTGGAGTTGCCGGTCCTGGAGAGATGATTATTTTTTCTGGATTTAATTTTTCAATCTCTTTTACACTTAATTCATCATTTCTTATTACTTTCAAATCCGCACCAAGCTCTAAGCAGTATTGAACAATATTATATGTAAAGCTATCATAATTATCTATCATCAATATCATTTTTTGCCTTTAAATCTATACTCCAAAAAAAATCTATCCAATTGTTAGCATATTTTGCAAAAAAATCTGGCTTATATACAGCATCTTTTTTGTAAAATATAGATGCAACTTTTATTTTAATATCTGGATATTTTTCTTTTATTTTATCTGTCACTTCTTTAATGGTTTCACCACTGTCTATTATATCATCTACTAATAAAATTTTTCTATATTTTTTTAAATCTGGTATGTTAAAAATTTTTATATTTTCTAATTTTTTTGTATCTTTATATCCTATAGAATTGATTGTAAATACATCCCTAATATCATAATATTCCCCTAATAAATGGGCTATTGTCATACCACCTCTTGCAATAGCAACAATTGCATCAAAATCAAAATCAATTTTTTTGATTAAAATTTTTAAATCTTTTATAAATTCATTGTAGGAATAATACTCTCTTTTCATTACCAAACTTTTATCTCATTATATAAACTATCTCTCTCAACTGGAACAAATCCACTATCTTTTATAAGATGAACAAACTCTTCTAAAGGTATTCCATACCTACTTTTTGCTCCAGCTGCACTTTGAATCGATTCTTTTTCAATTGTTCCATCTAAATCATCAGCTCCAAACTCTTGCGCAATTAAAGCAAGATTTATTGTAGATGTTGCCCAATAAGCTTTAATATGAGGAATATTATCTAAAATAAGTCTTGCTATTGCAATAGTTTTTAGATACTCTTGTCCTGTTACAAAATCTTTTACTTTTAAATAATTATTCTCTTTTTGATATATAAGAGGAATAAAACAGTTAAATCCACCTGTTTCATCTTGAAGCTCTCTTAGTCTAATCATATGATCTATTCTGTGCTCTCTATCTTCAACATGTCCAAAAAGCATAGTAGCATTACTTTTTCTTCCTCTTTTATGCCAAAGTCTGTGAATCTCAAGCCACTCCTGGCTAGTTACCTTTCCTTTACATATATAATCTCTTATCTTTTCATCAAAAATCTCTGCCCCACCTCCTGGCATACTATCAACGCCATTTTCTATCATTAAATCGATCATTTTTTCAAAACATAGATTGTGCTCTTTTGCCAAAAAATTAACTTCTGCAGCAGTTAGCGCTTTTATATGAATATTTGGAAAATTTTCTTTTATTTTTCTAAAAATTCCAAGATACCAATCAAGCCCAACTTTATCATTATGGGCTGATACAATATGAACTTCTTTTATATCTCTTTTGATTGCATCCTCAACAATTTTTAAAATCTCTTCATGAGTCATAGTATATGGATTTGGATTTTTTCTATTGGCACTAAATGCACAAAATTTACATATATCTTTACAGATATTTGTAGGATTTATATGTCTATTTATATTAAAAAAGCTCTTTTTCCCATACAATTTTTCTCTTTTTTTATATGCATATTTTCCAAGGGTAAAAATATCTAATTCATAAAGTTTTATACCATCTTCAAAATTCAATCTCTCACTGTTTTCCAATTTTTCAATAATTTCCATACATACCCTTAACGTGTTAATTGATTTTTTCGAAATTATACAAAAAAGAGTATAATTTTAGAAATTATTAAGAGATTTCTACGGAGATTTAATGGAGCTAAAGCAAAAAATAGAAGAACTTTTAAATAATAATGCTACAGAGTTTGAAATATCAAAAACAATAAAAGAATATATAAAAAACTACTTTAAAACTTTAGATGAACTTTTTAGCAAAACTCAAGGAAAAGATTTTTTAGTTAAACATACAAAATATATAGATTTAATTATTACATCGATTTATAAAGTTGCTATAAGAAAAATGTTTGGTCTTTATGTTCCAATGAGCAATTCAATTCCTATAACACTTGTTGCTCTTGGCAGCTATGGTAGGGAGCAGATGGCTCCATATTCAGATATTGATCTTATGATAGTTTATGAAGATATTGAAGGATATAATGTAAAAGCTTTAATTGAAAAAATACTATATATTATTTGGGATACGAAATTAAAGCTAGGGCATAGAGTTCACAAATTGGATGAATTGAAAGAAGTTTCAAAAAAAGACAATACTATTAAAACAGCTATATTAGAATCAAGATATATATGTGGATCAAAATATTTATGGTTTAAGATAGAAAATGAATTAAATAAAATCAGACAGGATAACCCAAAAGAGTTTATTTTTCAAAAAATTAAAGAAGCAGATAGAAGAAGAGAAAAATATCCTATATCAATGGAGCCAAATATTAAAGAAGGTGTTGGATCATTAAGAGATGCTAATCTACTTTATTGGATTGGAAATGTTTTATATGGAATTGATTCTTTAAAAAATTTAACTGGAAAAGTTTTTAGTGATGATGAGTACAAAGAGTTTAGAATTGCTCTTGAGTGGCTTTTTAAAATAAGAGTGGCTTTACATCTTGTTGCAAAAAAGAAAGAAGATAGACTACTTTTACAATATATTCCAGATGTAGCTAAAAGATTATCTATAAAAAGCAAAAATGAAAAAAAAGCTCAGCAAATTGTTGTATCAAGAACTCTTCAAGCTTTATATATTATTGATAGTTTTTCACAAATATTTTTAAAAAAAATGATAAGAAAACTTCTATTTACACCCAAAAATTATTCAGTTCTTAAAAAAAGTAGAATATATAAAAATATCTATTTTTGCGATAATAAGTTATATTCATCTTTTTTTATAAAAAATATTGCAATAAAAGATTTTTTAACAATTTTAAATCTTGTTGAATTTAATGATTTTGATCCAAGTTTTATATACTATTCAAAACAGGTAAAATATTCAAAAAATTTAGATAAAAAAAGCAAAATTTTAGTTAAAAAACTATTCTTCAAAAAAAATCTTTATCCAGTTTTGGAGCTTTTATATAAAAGTGGTCTGTTACATATAGTCATTCCTCCATTAAAAAAAGTTATGTTTTTACCTCAATTTGACGGATATCATAATTTTCCTGTTGATATACACTCAATTTATAGCATTCAAAATTTAGAAAATATAAAAGATAATTTTTTATTAAAACTTTTTAATAAACTATCTAAAGATGAAAAAGCTTTACTAAAACTTGCAACTCTTTTACATGATGCAGGGAAAGGAAGGATACAAGACCATAGCGAAGTTGGTGCTAAACTTTTAAAAGTTTTTGCACAAAAATTAGGATTTGATGATGAATTAGTTAATATTGGATTTACATTAATAAAATATCATACCCTTATGACAAATACTGCTTATAATGAAGATATTTATAATGAAAAAACTCTATTTAACTTTACAGCAAAACTCAAATCTCCAAAAATATTAGATATGCTTTATATATTGACTTATGCAGATGTAAATTCAGTTGGCAAAGATATTTACAACTCATACAGTGCAAATCTATTATTTGAGCTTTATAGTTTGGCTAAAGAGACTTTTGAAAAAAAAGAGATACTGGAAGAGAGCGCAAAAAGAGTAAAAAAAGAGGAGTCATTAAAAAGAAATCAAAGATTTAAAGAACTACCAAAAAGTTTACAAAAGAGAATTTTATCAATAGAATCAAATCTATTTTTTATAAAACATAAAACAAATGAAATTATAGATATTTCAAAATATGCATATAACACTAAAAAATATAGTTATAAAATCAATAATGAAAAATATTTAATTATTGAAATAATAAGAAAAGTGCCTTTAAATCTTGGATATCTTTTAGGAAAATTATCAAGCATGGATGTAGCTTCTATGGAGGTTTTTAAACTATTTGATGATTTAAAATATTTTAAAATAGAATTTTTAGAAAAAATAGATGATGAAAATATACCATTTATTAAAAAGATTATAGAAGACTCTTTTGATATGAATAAGAAAATAAAATTAAAAAAACCTCAAATTAAAAAAGAAGAGATAAAAATTGATTGCGATCATTCAAAAACTTATGCTTCTATGTTTTTAAATACAAAAAATCAAAAAGGTCTTCTTGCTTTTATTGCTGCACTTTTTGATCAATATGGAATTGATATAGCAACTGCAAAAGTACATACAATCAAAAATAGAGCAAAAGATCTATTTTTAATAGAAAAAAATGGAAACTTTTGCAATAATAAAGAAAATATAATAAAAATTTTAACAGATGGGAAAAGTTAATGTGCGGAATTGTTGGCTATATTGGTAAAAGAGAGATAAAAAGCTTTTTAATTGAAGGATTAAAAGAACTTGAATATAGAGGATATGATAGTGCTGGAATTGCAATAATAGAAAATGAATCAATGCATGTTTTTAAAGCTGTTGGTAAAATAAAAAATTTAGAAGAGAAAGCAAAAGATTTTAAAACAAAAGAGTTTGGTATAGGAATAGGACATACAAGATGGGCAACTCATGGAAAGCCAACTGAACTTAATGCTCACCCTCATCTTGGAGAGTTTAGCTATGTTGTACATAACGGAATTATTGAAAATTATAAAGAGTTAAAAAAAGAGTTAGAAAACAAAGGCTATAAATTTATTAGTCAAACAGATACAGAAACAATTGTACATCTTTTTGAAGAAAATTTTAAACATAAAAAAGACCCATTTAAAGCTTTTAAGGATACTATATCAAAATTAAAAGGTGCATATGCAATTTTACTAATATCAAAAGCTTCACCAAATACTATTTTTTTTGCCAAAAATGGTTCACCTTTAATAATTGGGAAAAATAGTAAAAATGAGATATTTTTTGCTTCATCTGATGCTCCATTAATTGGATATGCAGATGAAGTCTCATACCTAGATGATGGAGTTTTTGGTTATGCAGATAAAGAAAAAATAAAAGCTTTCAAAGATTCTCAAGAAATTAACTTAGAATTTAAGCCTTTAACTATGGAAAAAGAGTTTGCACAAAAAGGCGGATTTAGATTTTTTATGGAAAAAGAGATTTATGAGCAATCCAGAGTAGTCAGTGAAACTATTATGGGAAGAGCAATTGATGGAAAAATTGTTTTTGAAGAGCTAGAAAAGAATTTTTTTGAAGGAATAGAAAATATAAAAATATGTGCTTGCGGGACAAGTTATCATGCAGGGTTAAGTAGTAGTTATCTATTTGAAAGAATTTCTAAAATCCCAACTTCTGTTGAAATAGCAAGTGAGTTTAGATATAAAAAGCCTCTTCTAAATAAAAATACTCTTTTTATAGTAATAAGTCAAAGTGGAGAAACTGCAGATACACTTGAGGCTTTAAAAATGGCTAAAAATGCAGGACTTAAAACTCTTGCAATATGTAATGTTGATAACTCTTCTATTGTTAGAATAGCTGATAAAACTATTTTAACAAGAGCTGGAATTGAAAAAGGAGTTGCAAGTACAAAAGCATTTGCAACACAAATGATGGTTTTGTGGATGCTTAGCTTATATTTAGCACAAATCAAAGGCTTTGATATTTCAAAAGAGATAGATGTTTTATTAAAAGTTCCAAAAGTTTTAATTGTTGAAAATTCTCTCCATGAAAAAATTAAAAGGCTTTCAAAAAGATATCTCCATGGTCATGGTTTTTTTTATATTGGTAGAGACATTTTTTATCCTTTAGCTCTTGAAGGAGCACTGAAATTAAAAGAGATAAGTTATCTTCATGCAGAAGGATATCCAGCAGGCGAGATGAAGCATGGACCTATCGCTTTAGCTGATCCTGAACTTTTTACTATTGCACTTATGCCAAAAAATCTTTTATATGATAAAATAAAAAGTAATGTTGAAGAGCTGAGTGCTAGAGACTCTACAATACTTGCTATAAGTCCAATTGAATTTGAAATAGCTGATGATTTTATTAAAATAAAAGAGCAAAATCATTATATGTTAGAATATTTTGAAATGATGCTAATAATTCAGCTTCTTGCTATGGAAATTGCTATTAGACTAGGAAATGATGTGGATATGCCAAGAAACCTTGCAAAAAGTGTAACTGTAGAATAATGGAGAAATGATGAATAACGAAATTCAAAATATCTTGGACAATATTATAAATTTATTAGAAGAAGAAAAAAAACTTCTGATAATATCATTAAAAGATAGTAAATTTAGTGAAGATTTAAAAAATATCATAAGTAAAAAACAAGAAAATTTGTCAAAATTAGCTTCTTTTGAAGAAAAAGATATTTTAAATTTTGAAAAAGAGCTTAAAAAAATAAAAATGTTAAATAAAGAGAATATGAATTTAGCAGAAAACAATCTAAAATTTATAGAAGACGTTTTTGAAGCAATATTTGAAAAAGAAGAGACAAAACAGTATACGCAAAATGGTGAAATAAAATCTAAAAAAGAGGGACTTTTTAATAAAAAAGTTTAATTTTTTGCCGATAATATAAAAAAATTTAAGGAAAAACAATGGCTTCTACTTCTGTACTTCGAAGTGCAATGGCAAATGCACTAAATAACATTTCACAGACTCTTTTACAAAATCAAAAAGCCATCGATATTGTAAATAATAATATTGCAAATATTAATACAGAAGGTTACAGCAGAGTAGAAACCCAGTTTACATCTTTACCAACTGGCGGTACACTTTTATCAAGCGCTAAAAGAGTATTTGACAAAATGATATTTACAAGATTATTAAATGCAAATCAAGAAAAAAGTTATCATAAATCATTAGATAATACTTTATATCAACTTGAATCTCTTTTTAAAGATACATTAGGAGGAGGTTTTTCTAAACAAATTGATGAGTTTTATCTGTCACTAAATGATGTTATCACTTCACCTGATAGTCTACCAGCAAGAAAATCTTTTCTAAATAGCTCTAAAATTTTAGCTGGAAGAATCAATAGTATTGGCAATTCTTTAGAGGATATGAGCGAAATCACAAAAAAATCTTTTAGAGAAACAGTTACAAATATAAATAATTTATTACAACATATATCTAAAATAAATAAAGAGATAAAATATTTTTCAAAAGATGAAACAAAACTAAATAGCTATTTAGACCAAAGAGATCAAGTATTAAAAAAACTAAGCTCACTACTTGATATAAAAATAAATTTTAATAGAAATCAGACAGTTGATATTTTTACATCAAAGGGGCATAGACTAGTTTTACAGGATAAAGTCCAACCTTTGAGAACAACAAGCTCAAAAGTCACAATGAGTAATAGCTATCTATTGAAAACTGCAAATACTCTAACTTCTCCAACTGAATCAATTACAGATACTGGAACATTAACTATAAATTATAAACTAAACAATGAAGATAAAACATATTCTATCGATTATCAAAATAGATCATTATTAGAAATTGCCAAACAGATAAATAGTAGTGAAGATTTAAATGCAAATGTAATAAATGTTGGTTCTCAAACTGATCCAGATTATAGATTGGTTATTTCTACAAAATTTAAAAATGAAGAAAATGTAATAAATTCTATAGAAGATAGTGATGGAAATGATTCTAGCGGATTTGATATATCAAATTCAAATGAAATATATAGAAAAAACTATTCAAAAACTGAAATCAGATCAGGAGCTGTTGATCTAACTGATCTTTTTCAATATGGGAAATTGGCTTCTTTAATAAAATCTGAAAAAACTATCAATCAAACCTTTTATAATGTAGATAGATTTGCTCAAGATTTTGCATATCAAATCAATTCAATACATAGGTTAGGATACAATCTTAATGGTGAAACTGGAGAAGATCTTTTTATTAACAGCGATACCGGAAATGGCCTCGGAATAGATTCATTAAATATAAGTTTAAACTTTGATGATCCAACTAAATTAGCTGCTGGTATTTCGCAAAATAATTCAGCTGATAATACTTTAGCAAAAGCACTTGAACACACAAAAGATAATGAAATGGTTTATTATGACACTTCAACGGGGGATCTTCAAAAATATAATAAGCCAGATTTTTTAGACAACTTGACTTTTAGCGATTTTTATAGTAGTAAAATAGTAACAGATATAGCTCTTGAAAGGCAATATAATAATGATAGATTAGAAGATACTTCACTTTTATATTCAACATTAGATGATAAAATGCAAGAAATAAGCGGTGTTAATTTAGATGAAGAACTTGTAAAATTAACCCAACTTCAAAGAAGTTATCAAGCAACGGCAAGAGTTATAATGGTAACAGATGAGCTATTTAAAACATTAATTGAGATGACTAGATAAAAAATTTTGTAAATTTGCCGATAATATAAAAAATTATATTAGGAGAAATAAATGAGAGTCAGTACCTTAGGTATCTATAACAGATATCTAAGCAATGTCATAAAACATGAAAACAGGATCGAGAAATATACTCAACAGTTAAGTAGTGGTAAAAAAATATTATTACCTTCTGATGCACCTGTAGATAATGATAGAGCTTTAAAACTCAAATCATTAAATAAAGAAATAGAAGGTTATTTAAAAAATATAAAAATTGTAAGAAATACTCAAAATATTGCAGAGCAATCTCTTACAAATATTACAGATACTGCAGTTGAAGCAAGAGCAGAAATTGTTAGACTTCTAAACACTGGTGTTATAGATGAAGAAGATGCTAATATTATTGATGAGTATTTACAATCATTAAAAAACTATATTATTGGACAAGCAAATGTAAAAATTGGTAATAGTTCTCTTTTTGCTGGTACTGATACAAAAGTAACTCCTTTTAACAGCGATGGAACTTACAATGGATCAAATGAAGAGACAACAGTACCAATTGCAAAAAATTTAGAACTCAATATAAATTTTGACGGAGAAAAAAATTTAGGAGTTTTTGAAATTACCGATAAAGATACTAATACTACTACTAAAAAAAT